>NZ_JAWYAJ010000599.1:0-17787 GCF_034124845.1 Robinsoniella sp. | reverse complement strand
TATCCATTAGGTTTAGGAAAAGGTTAACGTAGTTAACCTTGGTCAACACGGTTGACTTTGCAAGTTAGAACGGATGATATTTGATGAATTTCTGTGTGTGGTTTTGAAGGTATATGTGTGTGAGGCAGCTAATAGTAGCTGCTTTTTTGTTTTTTTATAATTTATTTAGTTTTTTTAGAAAGGAGTACCAAATAATATGACAGAACGGGAAAAAATGTTGGCAGGTTTACTATATGATTGCGGAGACCAGGAATTAATTACCCAGTGGCATAAAGCAAAAAACCTGATTCGCAATTACAACAATTTAGATTCAGAAGACATGGAAGGAAAAGATAAGATATTAAATGAGCTATTAGGAAGCAGAGGACGGAATTTATGGATAACGTCACCTTTTTACGTTGACTATGGTAATAATATTTATTTTGGGAATAATTGTGAAGTGAATATGAACTGTACGTTTTTGGATGACAACCGAATCGTGATCGGGGACAATGCATTAATAGCACCAAACGTACAGATTTATACTGCATTTCACCCTGCAAATGCAACAGAACGGTTTGGAGTTGTGAAAGAAGAAGGCTTTGAATTCTGTAAAACTATGACTGCTCCTGTTACGATTGGGAACAATGTCTGGATTGGAGGGGGAGCTATTATTTTACCAGGAGTAAAAATCGGTGACAACGTCGTTATCGGCGCCGGAAGTGTGGTAACGAAATCAATTCCGGACAATTCAGTGGCTTTTGGCTGTCCCTGCAAAGTGGTTCGGGAAAATAATTAACCAGCCATCAATTGCTGTCATTCTCAAAAAGGAAAAGAGATTAATGCGGTGTGAAAGCAACAATTAAATTTATGAAAAGCAAGATTTAAAGCAGCAAGTTACAATTTCATAATTAGAGAAAAATTTAAATATGAATTGGCACAGCAGAAAGGATTAACATGATAAATACAATTTTAGATAAAATACAAAAAGCAGACCTTATTTTGATTGGAATCGGAACAGATTTTGCAGGTAGTAACAAAAAAGAAGATATCAAAAGAGAAGATATCAAAAGAGCATATAATAAGTTAAAGGAAATGGTTGGAAGCAAGTCTTATTTTGTAGTCACCTTAAATACAGATGATTTTATTTATGAATCCGATTTGGACAAAGAGCGTATTGTGGCACCCTGCGGAAGTGATGCGGCTGGGAATGTGGTTACCAATGAAAATTATGATGAATCCATCTATCTTCCACAATGGGAAGCATATACTAGGTGGCTTCAGAATACGTTAAACAAAAAGCTCTGTATTCTGGAACTGGGGGTGGGATTCCAGTATCCATCCGTTATTCGCTGGCCTTTTGAGAAAACGGCTTATTTTAATCAGAAATCCAGTTTTATCAGGGTGCATGAGAAGCTTGCGCAGTTGACACCGGAGATAAAGGAGAGAAGTATTTCCATTAGTCAAAACCCGGTTCATGTTTTGATTGAAAAATAAATATATCTATCTTGTCAAGGATTAAAGTGAGATTTGGTGATAATAATTGGGAAAGATCATTATGTTTTGAAAATAGGTTGAAAATATAGACAAGATATACGGAATTATCTTTCTAATACAGGATAATTATGGTAAAATGATACTGAAGAGTGTGTTTGTAAATTCGTTACAATAATCGGCATAACAATTTATGACATGCTTCTGATCACTCATTTAGGAACACGTATTGGATAAGGAGGATTGCGTATGGAAACTCGTGCAGTAAAGATCAAGTCAAAAGCAAATTCAATGGTAGCGATTAAGGTCATCCAGGGACATTTTGCAACGAATCATTCTCACATTAATTATTATATCGACATGACTACTTTAAAAGCGAGGCAGAGCGAAGCGGCTGCGGCGGCAGAACTTCTGGCGCGGAAGTATGAGATGACGACTTTTGTAGATACGATTGTCTGTATGGATGGATGTGAAGTAATTGGCTCTTATTTGGCACAGCAGCTTAGCCAGGCTGGCATTATGTCTATGAACCAGCATAAAACGATCTATATCGTCACACCGGAACTGCATACAGGGGGACAGTTAATTTTCCGTGATAATATGCAGATGATGATCCGAGGCAAGCATATAGTCCTTCTTCTGTCCTCAATTACAACCGGAAAAAGCATAAGCAAAAGTCTGGAGTGTATTCGATATTACGGCGGGCAGGTTGCAGGGATTTCGGCAGTTTTCAGCGCATACCATCCAAAAGAAGTGGAGATCAATTCCATTTTTACGGAGAAGGACATTCCGGATTATAAGACTTATGATTTTTCTGTCTGTCCTATGTGTGCCGATAAGGTTCCGGTAGATGCAATAGTAAACAGTTATGGATACTCTAAGATATAATGGAAATACAAAAAGGTACTGAATAAGCATATCAAACACATAAATCTGAAAATAAATAAAAATACGAAGCAAAAGAGGATGCAAAATACCATTTCATATATATATATGGATTAAAAACAGTCATGTTTCAATGGTGCGCAGTGCGAAATTCGTCGATTTGGAATTGTATCTTCAAAATAAATATGATAAACTGTAAAGGAATGTTGCAAATTCAGGCAGCATTCCTTTTTCAATGGATATAGGAGTTGTTAGAGTATGTTTGAAAAACCCCGCTGCAAGCAACGAGGCATTTGTTCTCCGCTTCCGCTCCGGTCGTTGCTAAACGAATGTCCACTGGACGTTCAGCAACCCTCGCGGCAGCCGCCAAATCTACGCGCCAGCGTGTCCGTTTGGCTCGTGGCTCGCGGGAATAAAATCAACCCGGATAAGGAAGTGACAACATGATAGCAATTATTGATTATGATGCAGGTAATTTGAAAAGTGTAGAGAAGGCTTTGATACATCTCGGAGAAAATCCGGTGGTATCCAGGGACCCGGAGGTTATTCTGAAGGCAGATAAGGTGATTCTGCCCGGTGTTGGCTCTTTTAAGGAGGCAATGGAAAGATTAAAGGAATATAAACTAGTTGACGTGATTCATGAAGTGGTAAAGATGCAGAAACCCTTACTGGGAATCTGTCTGGGACTGCAGCTTTTGTTTGAAAGCAGTGAAGAAAGCCCGGGCGTTGAGGGGCTTGGCATTCTGAAGGGCAGGATTTTGCGGATTCCGGATTATGAGCAGTTGAAAATCCCCCATATTGGCTGGAATTCGTTAAGATTTCCCCATAAGGGTAAGCTCTTTGCAGGACTTGAGGAGGAGCCGTATGTTTATTTCGTACACTCTTATTACCTGCAGGCAGAAGAACCGGAAATTGTGGTGGCTTCAACCTGGTACGGCACGGACATCCATGCATCTGTGGAAAAGGGAAATGTATTTGCCTGTCAGTTCCATCCAGAGAAGAGCAGCGATACAGGACTAAAAATACTGAAAAATTTTGCAGGGTTATAGGAGGAAAGTGAGATGTTTACAAAGAGAATTATACCCTGTCTGGATGTACATAATGGACGAGTGGTAAAAGGTGTCAATTTTGTTAACCTGAGGGATGCCGGGGATCCGGTTCAGATTGCTGCGGCATATGATAAGGCAGGTGCTGACGAGGTCGTATTTCTGGATATAACAGCTTCTTCCGATGCAAGGGAGACTGTTGTGGACATGGTCCGAAAAGTGGCTGAGAATGTCTTTATTCCCTTCACAGTGGGTGGCGGAATCCGTACAGTAGAAGATTTTAAGATATTGCTTCGGGAAGGGGCAGATAAGATATCCATCAACTCGTCGGCAATTAATAATCCCAGTCTGATCAGTGAGGCGGCAGACAAGTTTGGCAGTCAGTGTGTTGTGGTAGCCATTGATGCCAGGAAGCGGGAAGACGGTTCAGGATGGAATATTTATAAAAATGGCGGCAGAATTGATGTGGGAATGGATGCCGTGGAGTGGGCAATGCAGGCAGACCGGATGGGGGCAGGTGAAATTCTGCTGACCAGCATGGACTGTGACGGGACAAAAGCCGGTTATGATATTGAACTCACCAGAACCATTGCAGAAAATGTTTCCATTCCGGTGATAGCATCAGGCGGTGCAGGAACCATGGAGCATTTTTATGAAGCACTGACAGATGGGAAGGCGGATGCAGTTCTGGCAGCGTCCCTGTTTCACTACAAAGAACTTGAGATAAAAGAATTAAAGAAATACCTGGCAGGAAAAAATGTGCCGGTAAGATTGTAAGGAGGAGTGAGTATGCCACCAATCAGTAACGACTGGTTAGTACCTTTAAAACCGGAATTTAAGAAACCCTATTATGCGAATCTCTATAAAAAAGTAATGGAAGAGTATCAGACAAGACTGATATTTCCAGCAGCAGACGATATATTTAATGCTTTTGCATTTACCCCTTTGGAACAGGTGAAGGTGGTTATTTTAGGACAGGATCCTTATCATGGGGACGGGCAGGCGCATGGGCTGTGCTTTTCGGTAAAACCGGATGTGGAGATTCCGCCGTCTCTGGTGAATATTTATCAGGAACTGAGGGATGATGTGGGCTGTTATATCCCCAATAACGGACATCTTACGAAATGGGCAAAACAGGGAGTGTTGCTTTTGAATACGGTTCTGACTGTAAGAGCACATCAGGCAAATTCCCACAGAGGTATTGGCTGGGAGGAATTCACCGATGCGGCGATCCGTATCTTAAATCAGCAGGATCGGCCAATTGTGTATATCCTGTGGGGACGTCCTGCCCAAATGAAAAAGTCCATGCTGAATAATCCGAAACATCTCATTCTGGAAGCGCCCCATCCAAG
The DNA here is from genome assembly GCF_034124845.1 of Robinsoniella sp. Classification (NCBI taxonomy): domain Bacteria; kingdom Bacillati; phylum Bacillota; class Clostridia; order Lachnospirales; family Lachnospiraceae; genus Robinsoniella; species Robinsoniella sp. Next base: position 13,031 of record NZ_JAWYAJ010000599.1, on the reverse strand, counting down.
CCCCCTGTCTTCTTACCGGGGATTTTTTGGAAGCAGGCCATTTAGCAAGACCAATGACTTCCTTAAAAACAACGGATTGGAACCCATCGACTGGCAGATTGAAAATATCTGATTACAGGTGCACCAGAGCAAGCCCCATCGCCAGAGGCGATTATCATGGGCTTGCATCGTAACTGTTCATAGTTCGGAGCAGCTACGATCAATCAAAAAAGATCAATCAAAAAAGATCAATCAAAAAAGAGAAGGAATTCCGGCAGTTTACGGTTTTCCTTCTCTTTTGTATGATATGAAAAATGTGACAGATGGATGCTTTACGTTAAGCTTCCATCTCTTTTTTTAGATTCTTCTGAGCGGTGGAAAGCATCAGTTTAATACGGTTTAACTGGTTTACTTCACTTGCTCCCGGATCGTAATCAATTGCCACGATGTTAGACAAGGGGTATCTGTGCCGCAGTTCTTTGATAACACCCTTTCCAACCACGTGGTTAGGCAGGCATCCAAATGGCTGGGTACATACGATATTATTGGTACCGCTGTGTATCAGCTCCAGCATTTCTCCGGTCAGGAACCAGCCTTCCCCCGTTTGGTTGCCAATAGAAACGATTGGATTGGCAAATTCAGCCAAATCTTCAATTTTAGCAGGTGCATGGAAATGCACACTTTTTTCCAGTTCTTTGGATGCGGCACTTCTTGCAAATTCCAGCGCCTTGATTCCTGCGTTGGCAATCCCGGCAGAAGATTTCTTCATACCCAGATTCTCTGCTTTAAAATTGTTGTTGTAGAAGCAGTAGAGCAGGAAGTCCATCAGATCCGGAACCACCGCCTCAGCGCCTTCTGCTTCTAATAGTTCTACCAGGTGGTTGTTGGCAGCAGGCAGGAACTTAACCAGAATCTCACCTACAACCCCTACTTTCGGCTTTTTAATATCCAGGATCGGCAAAGCGTCAAAATCTCTGATTAATTGACGGCATAACTTTTTAAATTCCCGGAAAGACGGATGGCGCTGTGAGATAAATCGAATGCAGCGCTCTTCCCATTTCTGATGGAGTGCATTTGCGCTTCCCTTTACTTTTTCATATGGCCGCATACGATAGAGGCAGCGCATGAAAAGGTCACCGAAAATCACGGCATAGAGGCCTTTTGTTACCAGTGAATAATTAATCTTAAATCCCGGGTTCTTTTCCAGACCGCTTAAGTTGATGGAAATAACCGGAATGTTTGGATAACCTGCTTTTTCCAGGGCACGGCGGATGAAACCAATGTAGTTGCTTGCCCGGCATCCGCCCCCCGTCTGTGAAATCAGAACGGCTGTCTTGTCCAGATTGTATTTACCGGAATGTACAGCGTCCATGATCTGTCCCACGACGATCAGGGAAGGGAAGCAGGCATCGTTATTTACGTATTTCAGTCCCATGTCAACGGCTGCTTTATCGTCTGTATTTAATACTTCCAGCCGGTAGCCGGAGGTGTTAAATGCAGCTTCCACAAGGCCGAAATGAATGGGTGACATCTGGGGGCAGAGGATGGTGTAATCTTTTTTCATCTGCTCCGTGAAAACCACACGTTTTATATTAGAGGGCTGAATACAGCGGCACATTTTACGCTCTTCCCTTACCCGGATGGCGGAGAGCAGAGAGCGGACACGGATTCTTGCAGCGCCCAGGTTGTTTACTTCATCAATTTTCAGGCAGGTATAAATTTTACCTGAATTGGCGAGTATGTCGTTCACCGAGTCGGTGGTAACGGCGTCCAGACCGCATCCGAAGGAATTCAGCTGGATAAGATCCAGATTATCCGTCGTCTTAACGTAGTTTGCAGCAGCATAAAGCCTGCTGTGGTACATCCACTGGTCCATTACAATTAATGGGCGTTCCGGCTGGTTTAAATGTGAAACGCTGTCTTCCGTCAGAACGGCTACCCCATAGGAATTAATCAGTTCCGGAATTCCGTGGTTGATTTCCGAATCAATGTGGTAAGGACGTCCGGCAAGTACAATTCCGTGCCTTCCGGTTTCCTTTAAGTAGGCAATGGTTTCTTCCCCTTTGCGGTACATCTCCTTACGGATGCGGTCCAGTTCGTCCCAGCCAGCCTGTACAGCGGCTTTCACTTCTTCTGCCGGAATACGGGGGAAAGTTTTGTATAACTGGGAGCATATGGTTTCCACGCTGGTAAATGACAGAAACGGATTGGAGAAATTAATTTTTTCTGTTTTAATTTCTTCGATATTATTTTTAATATTCTCTGCATAAGAGGTTACAATCGGGCAGTTGTAATGGTTATTGGCTTCCGGGAATTCATTTCTTTCGTAAGGAATACATGGGTAAAAAATGAAATTAATTCCCTGCCGGATCAGCCAGGTCACGTGACCGTGGGCCAGCTTCGCCGGATAACATTCCGATTCACTTGGTATGGATTCTATGCCAGGTTCATAAATCTTATGGGTGGAAGGCGGAGACAGCACCACTTTGTATTTCAACTGGTTAAAAAATGTGAACCAGAACGGGTAATTATCATACATGTTTAAAACCCTTGGAATACCTACCGTGCCGCGGACTGCTTCATCCTCTTCCAGCGGTGTATAGGAAAACATCAATTTGTTTTTGAAATCAAATAAGTTCGGGATATTATCTTTATTTTTCTCTTTTCCAAGACCCCGCTCACAACGGTTGCCGCTAACGAACTGGCGTCCACCGGTAAAACGGTTAACAGTCAGACGGCAGTGGTTGGTACAGCCTTTACACTTTGCCATAGTAGTGGTGAACTGCAGCTTATTGATCTTGTCAATGGAGAGCATAGTTGTCTCTGTATTTTCATTATACCGTTCCCTGGCAATCAGGGCAGCACCAAATGCTCCCATAATTCCGGCGATATCCGGGCGGATTGCTTCACATTCTGCGATTTTTTCAAAGCTTCTAAGGACCGCATCGTTGTAGAAGGTTCCACCCTGGACTACAATATGGCGTCCCAGTTCAGAAGCATCCGAGACTTTGATTACTTTGTAAAGTGCATTTTTTATGACAGAATAAGCAAGGCCTGCAGAGATATCGGAGACTTCTGCGCCTTCTTTTTGTGCCTGCTTAACCTTGGAGTTCATAAATACAGTACATCTGGTACCAAGGTCGATGGGATGCTTTGCAAAAAGTGCAGCTTTGGCAAAATCCTGTACGCTGTAGTTCAGGGACTTGGCAAAGGTTTCAATAAAAGATCCGCATCCCGATGAGCATGCTTCATTTAACTGCACGCTGTCTACGGTGTTATTTTTGATTTTAATGCACTTCATATCCTGACCGCCGATGTCCAGAATACAATCTACTTCCGGATCAAAGAAAGCCGCGGCATAATAGTGGGAAACCGTTTCCACTTCCCCCTCATCCAGCATGAGCGCTGCTTTGATCAAAGCCTCCCCGTATCCCGTAGAACAGGAGTAGGCTATGGTTGCACTATCCGGCATCAGTGCATAAATTTCCTTAATTGCGGAAATGGTAGTGTTTAAAGGACTTCCGTTGTTGCTGCTGTAAAACGAATACAGAAGAGAGCCGTCTTCTCCTACGAGAGCAGCTTTTGTTGTAGTGGAACCGGCATCAATACCAAGGAAACAGAGTCCTTCATAGGAACTCAGATCTGCGGTTACGACATTGTACTTACTCTGTCGTTCGTTAAATGCTGCATAATCTTCATTTGATGCAAACAAAGGTTCCATACGGGCTACTTCAAACTCCATTTTGATGGCGGAGGACAGCTTTGCAATCAAAGCTTCCAAAGAGGTTGTCACCTCCGGATCATGATTTAGAGCAGACCCAATTGCTGCAAACAGATGAGAATTATTTGGAGTAATAGCATGTTCCTCATCCAATTTTAAAGTACGGATAAATGCCTGTTTTAACTCAGAGAGGAAGTGAAGTGGTCCTCCCAGAAAGGCTACGTGGCCGCGGATTGGTTTTCCGCAGGCAAGCCCGCTGATGGTCTGGTTAACCACTGCCTGGAAAATGGATGCGGATAAATCTTCTTTTGTTGCCCCTTCATTGATCAAAGGCTGGATATCTGATTTTGCAAATACTCCGCAGCGGGCAGCTATCGTATAGAGTGAACTGTAGTTTTTTGCATATTCATTCAATCCGGAAGCGTCTGTCTGCAGCAGGGATGCCATCTGATCGATGAAAGAACCGGTACCACCGGCGCATATGCCATTCATACGCTGTTCCACGCTGCCCCCTTCAAAATAAATAATCTTCGCATCTTCGCCGCCAAGTTCAATGGCAACATCGGTCTGAGGTGCATAATCCTGGAGCGCCGCAGAAACGGCGATTACTTCCTGGACAAAGGGAACACCCAGATGCTTGGCAAGAGTAAGTCCGCCTGAACCGGTAATCATAGGAGCCAGGGAAAATTCCCCCAGCTGGTTATAAGCTTTTTTTAATAAAGAAGACAAGGTCTCCTGAATATTGGCATAATGTCTTTCATAGTCAGAAAACAGAAGATTTTGTTCGTGATCCAGAATTGCAATCTTAACTGTGGTTGAACCAATGTCGATTCCCAGACTATGTAAGGCATTTTTATTTATATCGTTTTGCATTTATGTGCCTCCAATCTATGTGAGAGTTACGTTGCAGCAGGCCTGGAGCGTGTTTGAAAAATCATTCCCGCCGCTGCACGCTCTAATCAAATTATATGAAAAGAGCCTGTTGGTATACTATATCTTGTATGGCATTGAATACCACGCTACATTATACGACAAATCAGTTTAAAATACAATCCTAAAATATAGAAATGATTTCCTATTAAAAGATGAATGGAAGAAGTAAATTCCGTTACTATTCACGGTCAGGAATGCGCTGAACTGCGCATTCCGTGAGAACATGATTCAGGAGTGAGGGGCGATTTTTGTGTAGCAAAACTTTAAATATCGCCCCGAATTGTTACTATGAGCAGCCTCTTTGGCCGTGAATAGTAACAATTTTCCAAAACTTGTACTTTAAGGAAAGATATGATAAAATACACACGAGTGTGTTTGAAGATTGCTCAAACTATAAAAATAAACATAAAGCAGGTAATATGAATGTACAGACTTATAAAACAAGACGGAAAAGCAAAAAGAGGCGAACTGCATACGGTGCATGGTGTCATTCAGACTCCGGTATTCATGAATGTGGGTACCGCAGCGGCGATTAAAGGGGCAGTGTCCACCGCAGATCTTCAGGAGATCAAAACCCAGGTAGAGCTTTCCAATACCTATCATCTCCATGTGCGTCCAGGTGACGATGTGGTCAGAAAAATGGGCGGACTGCATAAATTTATGGTTTGGGACAAGCCTATATTAACGGATTCCGGCGGTTTCCAGGTGTTTTCCCTGGCAGGGCTTCGTAAGATAAAAGAGGAAGGTGTGTATTTCAGTTCCCATATTGACGGCAGGAAAATTTTTATGGGGCCGGAAGAAAGCATGCAGATCCAATCAAATCTGGCATCCACCATAGCCATGGCATTTGATGAATGCCCATCCAGTGTAGCAAGCAGGGAATACGTTCAGAATTCTGTTGACCGGACTACCAGATGGCTTGGCAGATGTAAAGAAGAGATGGCAAGACTGAACAGTCTGGAAGATACGATTAATAAAAACCAGTTATTATTTGCTATCAATCAGGGAGCGATTTACGAGGATATCCGTATTGAACATGCCAAGACTATTGCAAAGATGGATCTGGACGGATATGCTATCGGCGGTCTCGCTGTAGGAGAAACACATGAGGAAATGTATCGCATACTGGACGCAGTCGTGCCCCATCTTCCGTTAGAAAAGCCTACGTATCTCATGGGCGTGGGAACTCCGGCAAATATTCTGGAAGCAGTGGACCGGGGAGTGGATTTCTTCGACTGCGTGTATCCCAGCCGAAATGGGCGGCATGGGCATGTCTATACCAATCACGGCAAGATGAACCTGTTTAATGCAAAATATGAACTGGATGGAAAGCCAATAGAAGAAGGGTGCCAGTGTCCGGCATGCCGCCATTACAGCAGAGCGTATATCCGCCATTTATTAAAGGCAAAGGAAATGCTGGGAATGCGGCTGTGTGTACTTCACAATCTGTATTTCTATAATCACATGATGGAAGAGATTAGGGAAGCCATCGAACAGGGGCGGTACGCAGAATACAAAAAAGCCAAATTGGAAGGTTTTGAACAGGGAAACATTAAAATTCGCTAAATTATTAAAAAATACTTGATGATTTGGCAGAATTTGTGTATTATGTAATTTATGAGTGAAAAAGAAATGGAGGAAGTCACACATGAGTAATGTTTTGAGTGCCGGAGGTGCTGCAGGCGGAATGGGTCTTTTAATTCTCTACGTAGTAGTAATTGGTGCAGCAATGTACTTTTTTGCTATCAGACCGCAGAAAAAGGAGCAGAAGAGATTAAATGCAATGCTGTCTGATCTTGCTGTAGGAGATAGTATCGTAACTACCGGAGGATTTTACGGTGTTATAATTGATATTACAGACGAAGACGTAATTGTAGAATTTGGAAGCAATAAGAACTGTAGAATTCCAATGAGAAAAGCTGCAATTGCTGAAGTTGAAAAACCAGAAGCGGAATAAAGATTGTTGAAGATACCGGGAGATCCGGTATCTTTTTTTGTGGGGTTTGGCGGGAAATATTCTTTCCGGATATTCTTGTTTTCTCCAAATAAAATTGTATCTCAGTTGGTGAAAATATGATATAATACTCTCTATATGCATCCTTAAATAAAAAGAGAATATAATACGGAAAGAGTGAAAAAGATGAAAAAGAAAATGTTGGCTTTTGGGATCGCAGCAGGATTGTTTGCAATTGCATTAGGTGGATGTGGTTCCACGGGGAAAGTGAAGTTAGATCCAAAGAATCCGGTGAATATTGACATCTGGCATTATTACAGCGGAAATCAGCAGAATGCGCTGGACAGTATGATTAAAGAGTTTAACAGCACAGTTGGACTGGACGAGGGAATTGTTGTAAGTGCACTGAACTGCGGAAGTATTCCTGAGTTGTCGGAAAAGGTACTGGATACAGCGAATAAGAAAGTCGGGACTTCCGATATGCCCAGTATCTTTCTGGGATATACCAATACCGTATATGAAATAGATAAAAAAGGGCTGGTCGCTAATTTAGATGATTATCTGAGCAAGGAAGAGCTGGAACAGTACGACCCGGCTTACATTGAGGAAGGCAGAATGGGGGAAAAGAATGAACTTAAAATTTTTCCAACAGCGAAGTCTACGGAGATGATGATGCTCAATAAGACAGATTGGGATAAGTTTGCGGCGGAAACAGGGGCAGACATTAAGAAACTGGAAACTATTGAAGGATTAATTGATATATCGGAGCAATATTATAACTGGTCCGGCGGCAAAGCATTTTTTGGCAGAGATGCAATGGCAAATTATCTGTTGATTGGGGCGAAACAGCTTGGCACAGAACTCTTTAAAGTAGAAAATGGAAAAGTAGAGTATCAGCTTGATCAGGAGGTTATGAAAAAGATATGGGATGGTTACTATGTTCCTTACATAAAAGGATATTTCGGTGCGTATGGCAAGTTCCGTTCCGATGATGCAAAAGTGGGGGATCTTCTAGCCTTTGTAGGATCCACAACCTCCGCTACTTACTTCCCCAAAGAAGTATTTATCGATGACACCAACAGCTATCCGGTAGAGGCGATGGCATTGAAAGCACCGGTTTTTGAAGGTGGAGAAAAATATGCCGTTCAGCAGGGAGCCGGTATGGCAGTTACCAAATCTACACCGGAGAAAGAGTTTGCGTCTGTAGAGTTTATGAAATGGTTTACCGACACAGACCGTAATCTGTCTTTTTCTCTGGAGTCCGGTTATCTTCCGGTAAAAAAGGAAGCAAAGACAAGTGAGAAACTGAAGTCAACACTTGCAGGCTATGAAGAAGGAAAGATTGATTCCGTAATGGAAGAAACGCTGAAAATGGCTTTTGAAATGTCAGATACTTATAAATTTTATACGGCAAAGGCGTTTGAGGGAAGTGAAGCAGCCAGGGATGTTCTGGAATACAGTTTATCAGATAAGGCAAAGGAAGACAAACAGGCAATCGATGCATTGATCAAAGACGGAACAGATCGGGATGAAGCAATCGCTCAATATAATACGCAGGATAATTTTGAAGCATGGCTGAGTCAGCTAAGTAAGGATTTGGAGGCAACGCAGGCCGGTTGATGAGGAAGTAAGATGAAAAGATCAAAAACATCATTATTGAAGAAAATTTTAATTCCAATTTTGATCGTCATGCTATTCCAGGCAGGATTAATTTATTGCGTTGTTTTTGAAAGCGGTACAATGGATAAGCTGAAGAATAATTCATTTCATATTTTCAGTGAAAAAGTAAATAACCGCAGAAATTCCCTCCAAAATGACATGATATCCAGATGGGGAAATGTCAAAGGCACCACGGAGGATATCACAACAGCAGTTCAGGCAATTTTACAGAAACAGGGCAAAACACCTCAGGAGATTGTGATGAACAGCGAATGCAGCAAAGAAATTCTGAATCATATATCAGATTATCTGTTGGAAATGATGAGAAGAAACGTAGTGAGCGGAGCGTTTGTTATATTTGACGGAGACGAACGTGATTCCAAAAGCGGAATTTATTTCCGGGATTCTGATCCGACGACGACTACAGGAGACTATTCCGATCTGCTGGCACTTAGGGGACCCTCCTATATAACGAGCAAATACCGCATTGCGCTGGATCGTTTTTGGACTCCGGGATTCCAGTTAGACGAAAAAGATTCCGATAATGCTTTTTATTATCGCCCTTTTGAGGCGGCAAAAGACCATCCGGAGATGGAAAGTAATGATCTTGGATATTGGAGCACTCCATTTTATTTAAATAAAAGCGAAGCCGGCGATTCCGTTCCGATTATTACTTACTCTGTTCCGATAATTCTTGCCGGGGAACCTATCGGAGTAATGGGGGTGGAACTGTCTCTGGATTATCTGAATACGGAATTGCCTTTTAAAGAACTGGATAATCAGAACTTTGGAAGTTATGTTCTGGCTATGGGAAAAAGTGAAAGCGAGAACGACGAAGTACCGCTTACCTACCATTTGATTACCCAGACCGGAATTATGTCCAAACAGATGTTTCCGGAAATCGGCGGTCAGCTGGAACTGGAAGATGACCTTTCCAATAACTTTTTTTACCCCATCAAATCGGAGGGGAAGAAGACTTATGGCTGTGTACAGACGATAAAACTGTATAATACCCATACCCCCTTTGAGAATGAGCAATGGGTGCTAGTAGGCGTCGTTTCCGATGAACATCTGCTTTCTTTTTTCTATAGCTTCCGCGCCAGTATTATGGTGATGATTATTCTATCACTGCTTATTGGTGTTGCAGCAAGCTTTGTAGTGTCAAAACTGGTAACAAATCCAATCACGGCACTGAGCAGAAAGTTAAAAACGCTGAACCCGGATAAACCAATTCATTTGGAAAGGCTGGAGGTATCTGAAATTGACGAACTCTCCGGTACGATTGAAAATCTAAGCGTAGAGGTGGCGAACAACGCCAATAAACTGTCTACTATTCTTGCGATGACCGATATTAAAATGGGAGCCTGTGAATATAATCATGAGAAGCCCGACAGAGTATTCTGCACCGAACAGTTTTGTGAGATTCTGGGAATCGAAAAAGGTGAAAATTATGTAGAATCAGGTAAGGTAAAAGCAGCTCTTCGGAAATTGCTGCCGTATCTGGTCAGCAGGGATAAGAATGAAGGAGTATATATCCTGCATATAGATAAAGGAATGTATCCATACTGGCTGAGAGCCAAAGTTGTGACAAAAGAATGCCGGACCCTGGTGGTGCTTACCGATATCAGCAAGGACATGGAAGAGAAAATCAAGATTGAACACGAAAGAGATTATGATATTCTGACAAATCTCTTTAACCGCAGGGCATTTTGTTCCAGACTGGACCGTTTGTTTGAAGAACCGCAGAAGCTGAAACAGGGCGCTATGGTCATGCTGGATCTGGACAATCTGAAATATGTAAATGATACATATGGGCATGATTATGGAGATGAATACATCAGGCTGGCAGCAGATGTGTTAAAGAAATATCCGGACCCACAGTCTGTGATCTCCAGACTGTCCGGAGATGAATTTATGATTTTCGTTTACGGATATCAGAATCAGGAAGAGATTCAGCAGAAATTTGCAGAAATGTTTGCAAAATTCAAAGATGCGAAAATTACTTTCCAGGATATGACTTCCATTCAGGTGCGGGCTTCCGCAGGTATAGCAGCTTATCCCAAGGATGCGGTTAATTACCATGACCTGATCCGATATGCGGATTTTGCCATGTATCTGGTTAAAAAGACCAACAAGGGACAGATGGAAGCATTTAATGTGGATATCTATAATAAAGAATCTTACCTGCTGCAATGTAAAGAGGAACTGAATAAGCTGATCGAAGAAGAACTGATGGATTACATGTATCAGCCAATTGTCTCCACAACAACCGGAGAAATATTTGCCTACGAAGCTCTGATGCGGCCCAGAACCACAAACATCAAAACACCGTTTGAGCTTTTAACACTGGCGAGAGCCCAGTCCAAGCTTCATGAGATCGAACGGCTGACATTTTCCAAAGCAATGGAAGGGTTTGCCAAGTTAAACGCATCCAACGGAAACGGGAAGTTGTTCATCAATTCCATTGCTAACCAGTGTTTGAGCGAAAAAGAAATTGCGCTTATCGAATCCAGGTACGGAGCCTATCTGTCCCGGATCGTTTTAGAAATTACAGAAGAAGACAAACTGGACGCGCCGCTTATGGAGCGGAAAAAAGAAGTATTAAAATCCTGGGGAGCACAGCTTGCCATCGATGATTTTGGAACGGGATACAATTCCGAGGGCGTTCTCTTAAGTATCCGCCCGGATTATATTAAAATAGACAAATCCCTTGTTGAGGGAATTTGTCAGGATAAAAATAAGCAGATGCTGCTGCGCCACCTGGTTACTTATGCAAGGGAACATGATATAAAAACCATTGCAGAGGGTGTGGAAACGGCAGATGAAATGCAGGCGCTGATCCTGGAAAAGATTGACTATCTCCAGGGATATTATCTGGCAAGACCCGGATTTATACCTCCTGAAATACCGGAAAAAGTGCGCAGGCAGATCATTGATTTAGGAAAAAATCGGTAAAAATAGGGATTATAGTTGAAAAGTGCATAAAAATGCATTATGATATTGGATAAAGATTTGGATAAAAAGATACAGAAGGGAAGAAATCACTATGAGTTTTCAAATTGCATTGATTCCGGGAGATGGAATCGGACCTGAGATTGTGGGGGAAGCAAAAAAGGTACTGGACGCGGCAGGAAAAAAATATAACTTTGCGTTAAATTATACAGAGGTACTGTTAGGCGGTGCATCCATAGATGTCCATGGTATTCCGCTCACCGATGAGGCTGTACAGACCGCAAAGTCAAGTGATGCCGTATTAATGGGTTCCATTGGAGGAGATGCTGCTGTGTCTTCCTGGTACCAGCTGCCGCCGGACAGAAGACCGGAAGCAGGCCTATTAAAAATCCGTAAAGAATTAAATTTGTTTGCCAATCTGCGCCCGGCATATCTCTATGATGAATTAAAAGCAGCCTGCCCCCTTCGTGATGAGATTATCGGGGATGGCTTCGATATGATGATTATGCGGGAACTGACCGGAGGGCTGTATTTCGGAGAGAGAAAGACAGTAGAGGAAAACGGCGTCAGAAAAGCAATGGATACCCTTACATATGACGAAAATGAAATACGCAGAATTGCGAAAAGGGGATTCGATATTGCCAGAAAGAGAAGAAAGAAAGTTACAAGCGTGGATAAGGCGAATGTACTCGATTCATCCAGGCTCTGGAGAGCGGTAGTAGAAGAAGTGGCAAAGGATTATCCGGATGTTGCTCTGGAGCACATGCTGGTAGACAACTGTGCAATGCAGCTGGTGAAAAATCCGGGACAGTTTGACGTCATTCTCACTGAAAATATGTTTGGTGATATTTTATCCGATGAAGCCAGCATGGTAACCGGCTCTATTGGAATGCTGTCATCAGCAAGTTTAAATGAAACCAAATTCGGACTTTATGAACCAAGCCATGGTTCCGCACCGGATATTGCAGGTATGGACATTGCCAATCCAATTGCCACTGTCTTATCAGCAGCGATGATGCTTCGCTATTCCCTGGATCTGGATATAGCTGCAGATGCTATTGAAAATGCTGTGAGACAGGTATTAAAAGACGGATTCCGTACAGGAGATATTATGTCAGAGGGCTGTACGAAGGTAGGCTGCAGGCAGATGGGTGACCTGATTGCAGAAAGAATATAAAGAATATAAAAAATACAGATAAATGACAGATCCGGCTGTTTGCCGGCTCAAGAGCGTGTTCGAAAAAGCAATTTTCAAACGCGCTCAGGTATCATAAACAGATAAGGAGATCAACATGAAGAGTGATGCAGTAAAAAAGGGGATGCAGCAGGCACCCCACCGGTCATTATTTAATGCCCTTGGCATGACCAAAGAAGAAATGGACAGACCGCTGATTGGTATTGTAAGTTCTTTTAATGAAATTGTACCGGGACATATGAATCTGGATAAAATTGTAGAAGCAGTAAAGCTGGGTGTTGCAATGGCAGGCGGTACGCCAAGGGTATTTCCGGCAATCGCAGTTTGTGACGGTATCGCAATGGGACATATTGGAATGAAATATTCCCTGGTAACCAGAGATTTAATCGCGGATTCAACAGAGGCTATGGCCATAGCCCATCAGTTTGACGCACTGGTATGCGTACCAAACTGTGATAAAAACGTACCTGGGCTTTTAATGGCTGCAGCGCGTGTAAACATACCCACAGTGTTTGTCAGCGGCGGACCAATGCTGGCTGGGCATGTACACGGACAGAAAACAAGCCTCTCAAGCATGTTTGAAGCAGTAGGTACTTACGCTGCCGGAAACATGACAGATGAAGAAATTGATGAATTCG
>NZ_JAWYAJ010000598.1:0-20817 GCF_034124845.1 Robinsoniella sp. | reverse complement strand
TTTTGCGGCATTTACAGCAAATTCCTCTTTGCTGCCTTTGAGATAAGTATTGGATTCTTCATCATAATAAAGTCCTATGAGGAAAATTTTATCTTCCTTTACAACTGCATGCGCTGCTACAGGCGAACTGCATCCCCCGTTTAATTCTCTTACAAAAGCACGTTCCGCCTCTGCCGCATAACCGGCTTCTTCATCTGCATAGTCTTTTAGAAATCCATAGTCTTCTCCTGCTCTTCCCTGTATGGCAAGGATTCCCTGACCGGCTGCCGGCATCATCTCCTCCGGCTCAAAATACCGGCTGATTCGATCTTTAAGTCCCAGTCTCTTAAGACCGGCTGCCGCCAGAATAAGTGCACTGTATTCACCGTCATCCAGTTTCTTCAAACGTGTCAGAACATTTCCCCGCACAGTCTGAAATTGGGCATCGGGAAAAATCTCTTTCATCTGGAGTATTCTGCGCAGACTGGAACACCCAATTGGCAGAGATGAATCCCACTTTTCAGCACCTTTTGGCAACACCAGTACATCCCTTGGATCTTCCCTTTTCGAATAAGCAACAACTGGCAGTTCTTCTGGAACTTCCATGGGCATATCTTTTAAGCTGTGAACGGACAGATCGCTTCTTTTATCCAAAAGCGCTTTATCCAGTTCTTTTACAAATAGTCCTTTGCCGCCAATTTTATCCAGGGTTTTATCCAGAATAATATCCCCTGTCGTCTTCATAGTGAGCATTTTGACTTCAATTTCCGGATGGTTAGTTTTTATATGTTCCATCACCATTTCCGTCTGGATTACAGCGAGCCTGCTCTCCCGGCTTCCGATACATATACTTCTTTCCATTTTTATTATCCCCTCTAGTTTTCATATACTTTATTTAAACCCTCCACACATTCCCGGAAGGTTTCCTTACTGACTTCATCCCGCAGGCCGAACATCATCTTATTGACCACTTTTCCGGCTGCCGACTCAATGCTTTCCTGCAGGCTCGCCTGAATATCCATTTCCACAGGCAGTTCTCTTACGATTTTCTGAATCCGAAGCTTCAAATCGATGACGGCACTATTTCGGATATCCTGTATTTTCGGTATGACATCCCTGCATTCATACCACTCAAAAAATTCATCGATCTGACCCTGCAGGATCACCTTAGCATCTTCAATATTTTTTTTCAATTTCTCATTCTGAAGATCTATATGAAAATAATCGATGTCATATAACTTGATAAAGGGAAGTTCTCTGGCTGCCGGATCAATATCTCTTGGTACTGCAAGATCAATCAGCACCATATTATGACAGACTTTGGCTTCCCTGATACAATGTTCTTTCAGGGTGTAATTTGGACTTGCCGTTGCGCTGACCACATAATCACACTCACCAAACAGCGACATGCGTTCTCCGTAATCAATTCTTTTGCATCCATGAGGAATTTCTACAATTCCACTGCGGTACTGCCTAACGGTAACCGTTACATCGGCTCCTTCCCGGCACATAACAGTAGCCGCAAGTTTTCCCATTTCACCGTTCCCAATAACCATACATTTTTTGCCGCTAAAGGAATATCCTTCTTTCTTCAAGACTTCTGTCGCCTGATGAATCACCGATTGGTTAGCAGTGGACATGGTCACATTGGTCTTTACCTTTTTTGCAGCAGTAACCGCCATACGGAACAATATCTCAAGCACATTATCGGTAACATAGTGTTCTCTGGCAAAAGCAAGTGCTTCTTTAACCTGGGTAATGATCTGGTCTTCTCCTAAGATCTTAGATTTCAGACCACAGGATAACTCAAATAAATGCCGTACCGCATCCTCTTCCCGGCGTTCTACAAAATATTCCCGGTACAACTCCTTAGGCACCTGGCGTATCTCACACAAAATCTCATACAAAGAACCTTCAAAATCTTCCCGGCTGCTCACCCATAATTCCATCCGGTTACAGGTGGATATCATAATGCTGCCCTGTATGCCTTCAATTTTTTTCAGTTCCTCAAAAGCCTGGGCCGTACTTTTTTTTGTAAACGAAAAGATCGTCCGCACATCCAATACTGCCCTGCTGTGGTCAATACCTATCATCTGAATCCCCATAAAACATTCCTCAACATTCTTCTTCTTAAGTTTAAACAGGCCCTATCAATTTGTGTAATTGATCAGTAGCAATCTTTAATCATCATAGCACAACATTTTACAAAATCAAACAATTAATTTAAAATAATACAATCCGAATCTATTGTGTGTTTGAAAAATTCTTTCTGTCAGATATGCGTCATGGTTAAAGGGAGATTCGTCCTGGATGACGGATATGCAGCAGGCTGTTTAGCATGAATTTGTGGTAAAGATACTGCTGCGTGGGATGTGCAGAAAGTGAGAATGATTTTTCAAACACGCTCTTACGCTTTTTATTATGTAAAACAGGATACAAAATCCCGTGATCTTCTTAAGGTTATAGAACCGTACCGGTTTCCCTGTACGGTCCTTTTGGTTAAACGCTTATTCTAATAATAAATTTGTGATTCATTGCCGCCCCCTCCCTTCTCACCTTTTATTCCCGCAAGCAACGAGCCAAACGGACACGCTGGCGCATCCATTTGGCGACTGCCGCGAGGGTTGTGAACGTCCAGTGGACGTTCGTTTAGCAACGGCCGGAGCGAAAGCGGAGAACAAATGCCCCGCTGCTCGCAGCGTTACAAATTTGATGCCCCGTTGCTTGCAGCGGGGTTGTTGACTCAGCGGTTCTATTTCAGAAAAGCACACCCGAATTTATGAATTAACATACATGCATACAAAATAGTTTTAATGGAATTCAATTTTGGCAAATTGGAAAAATTCGTAGAGAAATCTACTTGATTTATTTTTTGACTGCTATAGAGCAAGTTTTATAATTGCTTTCTGGACTCTCGAGCCTGTTTTGGAAATACATGATATCCGCTTTAGGCAGATGATTCTGTGAGCAAATTCACTCTGTTGTATGGATGTGGTTACTGATTCATTCCGCTTGTTTATGATTATATCACATGTTTTCTTTTATATCAACTATTTATTTAAAAATATCTCATATTATTAAATTTTTATTTCTTGCACAGCATGTTGCTTTTTTAATATGCATTGCAACCTGCACTCAGGCAGACATACCGATAATTGGAGCGGCGAGAGGACGGGCAAGAGCAGCCCGTCAATCTTCCTCCGTCCCATACTCTATTCCAGTCCGAAGCTTTCAGATTTAAAATTACTGTAATGCCTGACACTGGAAGCTGTAAACTTCAACACACAATAATCCGGATCCGTCACTCCTTCTTTGTAGTACATCGTATCTCCCTCCTGCCAGATCATCTCCTTGCTTTCGCTGTCCTGTAGAATTTCCATTGTTCCGCGCAGCATAATGCCGCGAAAATAGCGTCTGTCGCAAAGATAGACACAAGCCTTTGGATTCTCCATAAATTGCCTTACCCGCATGGAAGAAGTGTTGGTAGTAAAATATAGTATTTTTATTCCCTCCCTTTTTCTGGGAGCATACATTGCTTTTAAATTCGGGAAACCCTCCCGGTCTATGGAACCTACATATACTACTGATTGTTTGTCAATCATATTTCCTATTGTCTTTTCAGGATCTCTCATCATTATTCTCCTCGTTTTTTTAATGTTTTCTGTCTACTGACTTCAATTGCTGTCTTTTTCGACGTCCCTTTCATAATCTTTCAGATTTTCCAGGACGCGTTTTAAATTAATCTCCAGTTCTCCCACCTCTTCTTCCTCAAATCCCCGATAAAATAACCGGTTCATTTTCTGCGAAACTTCTTCGTATTTCTTCTTCATATTCCTGGCAGTGTCCGTTAAATAGATCCTGACCTGACGGCGGTTTTTGGCATCCTGTTTACGAATCAGGATTTCTCTGGATGCCATTCGGTCAATAATGCTGGTCAGTGTATTGTTTGCCAGAGAAGTACGCTTTCCGATCTCACTCATCGTCAACCCCTCCTCTTTCCATAGCACGAATAGTATCCTGCCCTGGGATCCATTGATTTCCAGTCCCGCCTCAGCTAATAACCTGCCAAATATCCTGTCTTGCAGCTGCTTAATCTGCGATATGTAAAATCCTCCTTTTGTCTCCATTTCTCACCTTTCTATATCGTATATTTCTATATAGAAATATTATATTCATATGCCGGAAAAGTCAAGATATTTTATTGACTTTTATACCGGTACATGGTAAAATTTTGTCATAATTGAATATCGACAGGTGCTGCCAGAGCATGTCTGAAAATTCTTTTCAGCCACGCTCTAAAAAGCAGAGAATAGGAAAGCCGGGTGAAATGCCCGCACGGTCACGCCGCTGTATTGGAAGAGTATCCGCTCAAAATGTCACTGTTTGTTATTGGAATGGGAAGACGAGCCGATATGTTAACGCCTGAGTCAGAAGACCTGCCTGCGATAAGAGATTTACACATAGTTACGAACGATGGCTAGGTGTGCCCGGATTATTTTGTCGATGTCCATAGATTTCTATGTTCGTCCTCAAGATTTTCTGACCATACGCCTATCTTCTGAATTTGTTGAAGATCAGGCGATTTTTTATGTAGGAGGAAAGAAGAATGAGTTTGAAACAAAGAAAACTGGTTGTATTAGCCGGCGCATTTGCATTAGCCTTTGGAATTGCTCCTGTTGCTAATGCAATGCACATTATGGAAGGTTACCTTGCACCTACATACTGTATTATCTGGGGTGTGTTATGTGTTCCTTTTTTAGTGGCAGGATTTTTTTCCATTAAAAAAACCCTTGCTGAACACCGTAAAGTCCTGGTAATCCTTGCGATTGCGGGTGCATTTGCATTTGTATTGTCATCCTTAAAGATTCCATCCGTAACGGGAAGCAGTTCTCATCCCACCGGAACCGGACTGGGTGCGATCTTATTTGGACCAAGTGCTATGAGTATCATCGGCATCATCGTTTTATTATTCCAGGCAATTCTGCTGGCACATGGAGGGCTTACCACATTGGGAGCCAATACCTTTTCTATGGCGATTGCAGGTCCTTTCCTTGCATTTGGAATCTACAAGCTCTGCCGGAAATTTAATGTAAATAAATTAGTATCCGTATTCCTGGCAGCTTGCCTGGGCGATTTATTTACCTATATGATTACATCCTTTCAGCTGGCAATTGCGTATCCTTCGGAGGTTGGCGGATTTATGGCTTCCCTCACCAAATTCATGGGTATTTTCGCAGTAACCCAGGTACCCCTTGCCATTATTGAAGGTATCATTACAGCCGTTGTGATGATTGGTCTGGAATCCTATGCTAAATCTGAATTAACAGATCTTGGTTATTTTAAAGGAGGTGTCGTTAATGGGCGGTAAAGGAAAAACAGTCATTATTCTGCTTTTAATCTGTGTATTAATTGCAGTTATTCCTCTGGCTTTGAACAAAGATTCGGAATTCGGCGGTGCGGATGGTGCTGCTGAAGAAGCGATCACCCAGATCGACCCCAGTTATCAGCCTTGGGCATCTCCTATTATGGAACCGCCGGGCGGAGAAACAGAAAGTCTTCTCTTCTGTCTCCAGGCTGCTCTTGGCGCAGGTGTATTTGGCTATTGTATCGGTATGCTGCGTGAACGCACAAAGCACGCGAAAAAGGATGAAGAGAACAACGGAACTTTTAACAGTTCGAAAAAAGCGAAAGCTTAATTGCCGGAATCTCTTAAATACTATATAATGGGAAGGTTCATAAAATGATCATCATAGATAAGCTATGTTATACTTCAAAATTAAGATATACAAATGCTTCTGTTAAAACAACTCTTGCAATAATTACACTTTTAGTTTGTGTAATAGATCGTTCGATTGCATTGTCTGTCTGCATTTTATTTGCAATGGGATATCTCACCATACATCTTGGAGGGATATCCCCTTCCCATTATTTCAGGCTGATGCGAATACCGCTTATCTTCTTATTTTTAAGCACCATTGCTATTATTATTAATTTTTCTAAAACTCCCCTCTCGGCTTTTGCTGTTCCCATCGGGAATATCTATATAACAAGCAGCCGGACATCCCTGCTATTTGCAGCACAGCTGATTCTAACTGCCCTGGCAAGCGTTTCCTGTTTATATTTTTTATCGCTTTCCACCCCTATTACAGACATTTTAACTGTTTTTCGGAAAATCCATTGTCCGGAAATAATGATAGAACTGATGCTGCTCATTTACCGTTTTATTTTTGTATTACTGGATATCGCAGATTCCCTGACTTGCGCACAGCGCTCCCGTCTTGGAAATGTGAATTTGAAAACTTCCTGCAAATCCATGGGAAACCTGATTTCGGCATTGTTTATCCGCGCTTTTAAAAAATCTTCCTTTTTGTTTGATGCTATGGAATCCCGTTGTTATGACGGAACGATTCATGTTCTGGAAGAAAATTATCCTGCTAAGAAAAATCATATTATTTATCTGATTGTATTTGAACTGACTTTGATTATTCTATCCGTGATACTGCGTATCTGCGGATTACATATATAGAGGAGAAAAATTATGAACGATATTATCCTGAAAGCCGAAAATGTGTGTTATGCCTATGAAGACGGTAACCAGGCATTAAATGGGATCAACCTGGAAATCCGCAAGGGCAGAAAAATTGCTTTTATGGGCGCCAATGGTTCCGGTAAATCTACTTTTTTCCTTTGCCTGAACGGCATACACCGGCCCGGGAGCGGAACGATGTACTTCTATGGAAAACCTTACAACTATAGCCGGAAAGGTCTGTTAGCCCTTCGCAGCAAAGTGGGCATTGTATTTCAGGACCCGGATAACCAGTTGTTTTCAGCCAGTGTATATCAGGAAATTTCCTTTGGGATCCTGAATCTGGGCGTAGATGAAGAAACCGCTAAAAAAGAGGTGGAAGATGTGATCGAACACCTTGAAATCACCCCTTTTCGAAGCAAACCTACCCATGCTTTAAGCGGCGGGCAGAAAAAGCAGGTATCTATCGCAGATATTCTGGTTATGCATCCAGATGTAATAATATTTGACGAACCGGCTGCAGCGCTGGACCCCAAGCACACCACCCTGGTAAACCAGATCATTGATCAATTAACCCATCAGGGAATAACCGTCATTATTTCCACTCACGACGTTGACTTTGCTCTGAAATGGGCCGATGATGTGGTATTGTTTAAAGACGGCACCGTTTATATGGAAGGAGCACCGGAAGAAGTCTTTGTAAATAAATCCGTGCTTCACCAGACAAATCTGGAACAGCCCGCTGCAATCCAGCTATTTGAAAGTCTTTGTAAGAAGGGAGTCCTTCTCCCCTCTCTCCCACTGCCAAAAAGCCTGTCCACTTTGGAAGGCTATATTGAAAAAATAAGTACAAAACCACATTATGGAGGAACGAAATTGGAAGACACGAACAAGAAACAGGCAATTCTGGTGGTTAGCTTTGGAACCAGCTATGACGAAACCAGAAAGGTTACCATTGATGCCATCGAAAATTCGATACAGGAGGCTTTTCCTGAATTCAGGGTTTACCGTGCCTGGACAAGCAAAATGATTCTGGCAAAGATTAAAAAAAGAGATGGTATCCACATTCACAATGTAAAAGAAGCAATGGAACAAATGAAAGCAGATGGGATTACGGATGTTGTCGTTCAGCCAACCCATGTGATCAACGGCATCGAGAATGACCTGATGCAGGAAGACGCCCTGGCTTTCCAGGAATCCTTTCATTCCATACGCTTTGGCAACCCGCTGCTCACTACCGAGGAAGATAACCAGACTGTGATACGAGCTGTGTCAAGTGAGTTTTCATCCCTTTCCGAAGATGAAGTGCTGGTTATGATGGGACATGGGACAACCCATTATGCCAATGCAATCTATGCTGCACTTGATTATGCTTTCAAAGATTATGGCTATGAAAATATATACCTGGGTACTGTGGAAGCATATCCTTCCATGTCTTCAATCTTAAAAATGATTGCTGCAAAAAAACCGAAAAAAGTTGTTTTGGCACCATTTATGATCGTTGCCGGAGACCATGCCAGAAATGATATGGCGGGCGATGATCCGGAATCCTGGTACTGCCAATTGAAAGAAGCGGGATATCCAGTAGAATGCGTGTTAAAAGGTCTGGGGGAATACTCCAGTATACGTAATCTGTTTATCAATCATATACGAATGACTCTAGATGAGAAATAAAGACGTACCCCTAAAAATCCGATTGTTTATGACAATCGGATTTTTATTATATCCAAATCAAATTTTGTGTGCCTTTTTCTATCTTTACAGGGTGGATACTACTTTATAATTTTTCAACCTCTTGTATTCACTATCCTTTGGTGATATAATATTCATATCCCCCCATAGGGGATATGAATAGAAAGGAAGT
This sequence comes from Robinsoniella sp., assembly GCF_034124845.1. Lineage (NCBI taxonomy): Bacteria > Bacillati > Bacillota > Clostridia > Lachnospirales > Lachnospiraceae > Robinsoniella > Robinsoniella sp. The sequence goes on along the minus strand of NZ_JAWYAJ010000598.1, from coordinate 12,448 downwards.
GCGCATTATGAAAATAACATTCCAAAAACACATTGCTGTATTTAGCGCCATCGCTGCAGCTGTTCTTTATTCCATAAGTTCCCCGGTTTCTAAACTGCTGTTATCGGAAATACCGCCTGCCCTTATGGCATCCCTGCTCTACCTGGGTGCCGGATTTGGAATGGCATCCATTAATTTGATTCAAAAAAAGGCTGTATCCCCTTCCAAAGACACGCCTTTTGTAAAACGGGATTTCCCCTACATTGCAGGTATGATTTTACTGGATATTGCGGCTCCTTTTTTATTAATGACGGGACTTTCAAAAGCCTCCGCAGCCAATGTATCTCTTTTAAATAATTTTGAGATTGTTGCTACTTCACTGATCGCTTTTACCCTGTTCCGGGAAAAAATTACGGGACGGCTCTGGTTTGGCATCGGATTGATTACGATTTCCAGCCTGATACTATCTCTGCCCGAACCTGGAAGCCTCTCCTTTTCCTACAGTTCACTTTTTGTGCTGGGCGCATGTGTATGCTGGGGATTTGAAAATAATTGTACCCGCATGCTTTCGAAAAACAGTCCTTTGAAAGTGGTTATCATCAAAGGCTTTGGTTCCGGGATCGGCTCCTTGCTCCTGTCCTTTCTCCTTCATGAGAATGGTATTCCCGCCCTTTATATCTTCTGTACCCTGATTTTAGGCTTTGTATCCTATGGTTTGAGTATTTTTTGCTATGTATATGCCCAAAGAAGCCTCGGGGCAGCAAAAACCAGTGCCTATTACTCTATATCACCATTTATTGGGGTATTTCTCTCCCTCATTATTTTCCGGGAAATACCCCATGTAAGTTTTGTTCTGGCATTTCTGGTAATGGCTGCAGGTACATACTATACCTCAACAGATGCTAAAAAGAGCCGCTTTCTGTTCTTTCGTAAAAAGCCAATTACTCATGTTCAGATTTAATCTTGTTTCACACAGAACTGTCTAAACACAATATGCTATATCCAAAAAAGAATAACCTGCTGCCGCCCGTGGATCCCGAGGAAACAGCTTTGTGGCAGCAGTCTGAATGCCGGGAAGATTCGAGTTGGATATGGCATTGATTATTGCCCTAATATTTTATCTACAATACCGTCTAACAGCAGATCCTGCCCTCTGGTATCCAGAACGTAGCTTGCCAGGTATTGGTTATCGGTAATAATACCATCCACGCCCATTTCTACATATTTGCGAATGGATTTTTCGTTATTTAAGGTCCAGACATAGATCGGCTTTCCGTTGGCTTTCAGGCGGCTTATCATATTTCTCGTTACAAAGGTAGCTTCCACACTGAATGCATCCGCTTCCTCCATATTTTCCAGGCTTCCATATGCAACAGCTGATATTAAACCGGTTTTAATTTCCGGGGCCAGCTCTTTTATCTTTTTTAGTATTTTACGGTCCATGGAAACCACCATACACTGCTCCTGATATTGATATTGCCGTATAAGGTCAACCGTCCTCTGTTCCAGATTCTGCTCATGTCCGGTACTTTTCAATTCAATCATTAATTTTATGTTATTTCCCGCTTCCTGAATCATTTCCTCCAGTGTGGGGATCTTTTCGTCTTTGTAGCGGTAAGCAGTGCGGATTCCCGCATCATACTGTCTTAATTCATTAAACTCAACATCCCATACATTCTTTCGGACTCCGGCTGTCCGTTCAAAATTAGCGTCATGCATAACAATCAGCTGCCCGTCTTTTGTTTCCTGCACATCAATTTCTGCATAATCTGCTTTGCTGTCTATAGCTTCATGCAGTGCCGCAATTGTATTTTCCGGGGCAAACATGGCGCCTGCACGATGGGCAACAATATCGATATGTGCGTTATCGTCCCGCAGCATGGCTGCGCTAACGGCATAAGGCGTATTATCAATATACAATCCCAGTATCAGAAATACCATAACCAGAACTACCACCTTTTTTCCCGTTCTCAGCAGCAGATGCCGTTCATCTTTTTGAGGATTCACAATGCTGCATCCACTTTGTTCAAAATAATACACGGAAATATATCCCAGATTGAAGACCGCCAGGCCAATGGTACTCAAAACAATTCCAAGACCGCTCCAAACCGTTAGATTAAACCAGAAATAGTCCTTTGCTTCCACCCCTGTTCGGAAGAACTTAGCAACTGCCAGAAGAATTGCAATTACTGCAGCTGCTGCAATTATTTCAAAAATAATATAAAGGACATTCCACAAAATAAAAGAAAAAATTGAACCGATAAATTTATGCTTTGTTTTATGAATACTCTCTTTACATCCCCGAAAGAAACTTTTATTTTCCAGGACTACTTCATGCAGACTGAATACCAGCCTGAATACGATTATCATTACAATCAGCATAGCCGAAATAAAGAAAATGTTTAATACTCTATTCTCCACAATAAAATCCAGAATAAACCCCGGTATCTCAAAACCCTGAAACGGACCTGAGGTAAAAGGGATCCCCGCCAGAGGCATCATCAGAATGACAAAGAAAAGCAATGGCAGGTTAAACGGCTTAAATACGATAATGGCTTTTTTCATAGACTGAATCAACAGCCCCCGCACCTTAATCGGTTCGTCTCTTCGGCTGTGGTCAAAATAAATGATAATTCCTGTTATTTCCATATAAATAAAGAATGCGAGCAACAACAGTAAAAATAATAATCCCAGTATCAAATTTGAAGAAGTAAACAGGCGGCCTGCATTGTCCATGGTAATATAATATAAATCTGCCCGGGCCATCAACTCTTCTAACCCTGTCTGCAGAAAAACCAGGCCGGTCATCCAGATCATTTTATAAATCGCTTCAAAAAGAAGTAATGTTGTCCAATCCCAGCTTATTAACTGTAACGTTTTTTTATATTTTTGTATCATAACCTAGTACCTCCAGTGTAAATAAGCCATTACACATCGTTCATGTTATCTGCGTCAGGTGTTCATCTGTAGAGTGACCACATCGCGTGTGTTATGTAATGGCGTATTTACGCCGGCGTTATCGCCTCTTAAACCCGTAATTTTTTCTATAGAGAAAACTGGCATACCAAGTATTAGGCACACCAGTTAGTATTCCATTTTTAAGGATATAAACTCCTGTTATATAATTGAATTTTTACTGGACATATTCGCTTACATTCATAAGCGTCATGCCATACTGCTCTATTCCCTGTTATCATCAATCATATATAACAGCGCATTACAGATACAGGCTGCAATATTGCTCCCGCCTTTTCTTCCCCGTGCAACAATATAAGGAACGTCACTGTCCATAATCAATTCCTTAGACTGTACTACATTTACAAATCCAACCGGAACACCGATAATTAATTCAGGATCTAACTTTTTCTCCTGAATCAGTTCATAAATCCTCACTAATGCCGTAGGCGCATTTCCAATGGCAAAGATTAGTTTTTCCCCCATTGCAGCAGCTTTATCCATACTGGCTGTGGCTCTGGTACTGCCATTTTCCCTGGCTGTCTGAGCCACGTCTTCGTCTGACATAAAGCAGTATACCTCACCGCCGTACTTAGCAAGGGCTTTTTTATTAATGCCGGCTTTTGCCATCTGAGTATCGGTAACGATACAGGCACCTGACTTTATTGCACTGATTGCTTTTGCCACTGCCTCTTCTGAAAAGCACAGATTATCTGCGTAATCAAAGTCAGCACTGGTGTGGATACAGCGTTTGATAATCAGTTCCTGATCTTTTGGAAGTATCCTTTCTCCAAGCTCTTCCGTAATGATTTCAAAGCTTCTCTTTTCTATATCTCTGGGTTTTACATTTTCTAATTCTACTTTCATGATGTCCTCTCATTCCGCTTACCTGCGTTTTTTATCATATTCAACGCACGAATGCTCAAATGCTCTGTTAAATGCCTTCTTCCATAATCCGGTATATTTTCTTCATATCAAAATGCTTTCTCAGCTCTGATGCCAGAATATCATACTGGGTTTCTTTAAATGCCTGGAAGTCTACACTGGTTATCTCTGTTGCATCTATCCCTTTTATTCTGCCCAGTGACATGATCACTTCCTTTGCCACTTCTTCCTTGTCAAAAATGCCGTGTACATAGGTTCCATAGACATGAGCTCTGTATGCTCCGTCCGGTTTTTCTTTCGAATGTGTGACCCCGTCAGAGACAGCGGTTAGAGGTACACAGCCTTCTTTTAATGTACTGCTGCCCATATGGATCTCATATCCTTCCAGCTTTACACCGGAGAGGCTGTCAAGTGGACCGTCAATCCTGCCAAATGTTCCGGATACCCGGGTTCTTGTCTTTTCTTTTTCAAATACGGTATCCATAGGCAATAGACCCATTCCTTTGATCTCCCCTCCGGCTTCCACACCATCCGGATCAGACAGTGTCTCACCCAGCATCTGGTATCCGCCGCAGACCCCAAAAATAATTTTCCCTGCTGCTGCCAGCTTTTGCACTGATGCCTCCAGACCGTTCTGGCGCATCCAAAGCAAATCTTCCATGGTATTTTTCGTACCCGGTAAAATAATCATATCCGGGTTCTTAAGCTCAGAGACGGAATGTACGTAACGAAGGGATACGCCCTCCATGCTCTCAAATGGATTAAAATCAGTAAAATTAGAGATTCTTGGCAGGCGTATGACTGCTATATCGATTAAGCCAACTTCCTGATTTCCCGAAAAACGTTCTGTCAGGCTGTCTTCGTCTTCCACCTCAATCTGAAGATAAGGCGCTACTCCCACCACGGGGATGCCAGCCCGCTCTTCCAGCATTTCAACTCCCGGTTCCAGAATGGTCTTATCTCCCCGGAACTTGTTAATGATCAGGCCCTTTATCATTGCCTTCTCATCCTCTTCCAATAACATTACCGTACCGATCAGCTGTGCAAACACACCGCCTCTGTCAATGTCTCCAACAAGGAGAACCGGGGCTTTCGCCATTTTCGCCATGCCCATATTTACAATATCTTCCTGCTTTAAATTAATTTCTGCTGGGCTCCCGGCACCCTCGATTACAATAATATCGTATTCCTCTTCCAGTTTATGATAAGCACGCAGCACATCAGGAACCAGATTCTTTTTATACGCAAAATATTCTCTTGCGCTCATATTCCCAACCACTTCTCCATTTACGATCACTTGTGAACCGATATCATTAGTGGGCTTTAAAAGTATGGGATTCATATAAACAGAAGGCTTGATACCTGCTGCTTCTGCCTGCATAACCTGTGCACGTCCCATCTCAAGCCCTTCTTCCGTAATAAATGAATTTAAAGCCATGTTCTGGGATTTAAAAGGTGCTACTTTGTAACCGTCCTGCTTAAAGATCCTGCAAAGCCCCGCCGCTAACAGACTCTTGCCTGCATTAGACATGGTCCCCTGCACCATAATTGCTTTTGCCATATTTTCCTCCTATGTGACACTTTTGCTAACCTTTTTCTGATAGAAAGCTTAACCTGCTCCCTGATTTGCTATGAACTTACTCTTTGAATTTCACTCAAACGCCAATTTAAGTCCCGGGTGCACGAAACCTCTAATGGTCTGCGTGGCTGTCCCGTGCTTTTATAATCTCCTGCATAATTTCCATTAATGTTTCATTTTCTTCATGTGTTCTTACCGCAATTCGGTAATATCCATCACTCAGTCCATAGTAATTACTGCAGTCTCGTATGAGAATACCCTTTTTTTTACATTCCTCTGCCAGATTTTCAAGTCCGCGAAAAAATAGGAAATTGGCTTTTGAATCATAAACTTGAAATCCCAGCTCCTTCATTTTGATTGATAAATACTGGCGTTCTTCCCGAATCAGTGCCTTGCTGTTTTCTACAAATCCCACCTCGCGCAGCGCTGCTGTTCCTGCCATCTGTGCCGGTATGGAAACGTTCCAGGGCTGGACGGAATCCGCCATTTTTTCTAAAAGTTCCAGATTACTGCAAAAGCCATATCCCAGGCGCAGTCCCGCCATAGCATAGAGTTTTGTAAATGCTTTTAAGATAAATAAATGATCATTTGAAGTAATTTCATTCTTCATGGTATAAACCCCGGCATCATCTAAAAAATCATTAAAGCATTCATCTACTACCATCCAGACATTGCATGCCCTGCATTTATCCAGGATCTTATCCAGAAAATCCTTTGGGCTTACCAGACCTGTCGGGTTGTTCGGAACACATAAGAATAACAAATCCAAATCCGGTGTGATGGCTTCCAGGTAATCCTCCTGCAGTTCAAAACCCTGCTCTTCTTTCAGGAGATAGTACACTATCTCACAGCCATTGATCCGCAGTGCCTGTTCATACTCTGCAAAACCCGGCGCTGCCAGTAATGCTTTTTTCGGTTTGATTGCGGCTGCCAGGGAAAAAATCAACTCTGCCGCACCATTGCCGCAGATGATATGCTCCTTCTGGATACCTTCCTTAAAAGACAGTGCTTCCCGCAGCTTCCCGCAGTGGATATCCGGATAATTCACCGAACTTAAAATCCCTTCGTATGCCGCCTGGATAACTGCTTTCGGCATCCCCAGGGGGTTGATATTCGCAGAATAATCCATTTTCACTTCCTGGGAATAGATGTCTCCGCCATGTTTATGTTTTTCGATATCCATATCTTGTCCTCTTGGGAGCTATAGACGCTCCCCTCTTCCTGATTCTTTACTTTATCGGATTAACAAAAGAGAAATCCCCATACCGCAAGCTTTATCACGGCAAATACAAACAAAGATAATATGGCAGTTGCATAAAGCAGCACATTTGCCCGTTTAATATCTTCCGCTTCCACTGCCCGCATGGGATCTCCAATGGTTGGCTTTTTATACAGCTTTCCAAAATAGCAGGCATCACCTGCCAGTTGTATCTGCAGCGCTCCGGCCATTACCGCCTCTGTCTGTGCAGAGTTGGGGCTTGCGTGATTATAACGGTCTCTTTTATAGATCCGGTATGCATCTTTTACGGAAAGACCTGCAAAAAAAGATGCCCCGATCATCAGATACGCTGAAATTCTTGCCGGTATATAATTTACAACATCATCCAGCTTTGCCGCGAATCTGCCAAAGTAAAGATATTTATCATTTTTATATCCAACCATGGAATCCATGGTATTAATCGCTTTATAAAAATATCCAAATACGGCACCGCCGATTGCCATAAAAAGCATGGGGGCGATAATTCCATCGGATGTATTCTCCGCTACGGTTTCTACTGCTGCCTTTGTTACACCGGTCTCGTCCAGGCTCTTGGTATCCCGTCCCACGATCATGGACACTGCATACCTGCTGCCTTCCAGATCATGCTGCTTTAATCTGTCGTACACTTTCATACTCTCCGTTTTTAGTGATTTCGTAGCCAAAAGCTGGTAGCACATAATCGTCTGTAAAACGAATACCAGCCCGCTGCTTAGAAGACCCGCCAGATATAAGATGATCCAGGGTACCGCTGTGGTGATGCCTGCAACGATCACAACCAGTACAACGCCTGCCGCAAGCTCTCCCTTTTCCGATTTTGGAAATACACTTCGAAGTCCTCTTTCCGTAACGGAAATCAGATTCCCCACCAGCCGGATCGGATGATAGATGAAATGCGGATCTCCAATAATCAGGTCCAGCAGAAAACCTAATATTAATGCTAATATGGATGATAACATCCTTCTCTTCCTCCACTTTCACTTCGTAATTTCCTGTAGGATACACACTGTTTCAGGAACCGGTACGGCACCTCCGGATTGGAATAGTAATAGAGATGGGGAAATCCCGCAATCAGCTGCCTGCTGCCGCAGATACATTCCCACTCTCTTTTCCCTGCAGGTTTTCTTGCCAGAAAACTGCTGCCCGTATTCGTGCTGTCAAAATAATGAAATTCATGAGCCTTAATGATCCCAATATCCATTCCCAGCAGTTGATCCTTTCTGGGTGTCAAATCGATGTATCCAAATCTTCCTAATTTTTCTGTACGATATGCCCTGCCGGAAATGACTCCAGCCATTTCGTAAGTATTCCCCTCCATATCTTCCATCTGTTCATGGAGATACATGTAGCCACCGCATTCTGCCATGCAGGGAAGACCGGATTCCAATTTTTCCTTAATATCCTGCCTCATAATTTTATTTTGATGCAGTTCCCTGGCAAACAGCTCCGGGTAGCCTCCGTATAACAGCAATCCGTCTGCACCTTCCGGAACCTTCCCATCTGCAAGGGGAGAGAAATATAACAGCTTTGCACCCATTTCTTCCAAAATGCGGAGGTTGTCCTGGTAGATAAAGCAAAACGCATCATCTGAAGCTACTGCAATCACCGGATTGCCCTCCACCTTTTCAAACTCCGGCGGATTGCCGCTGATTAAAGGTGCCGTACCAGCCAGTTCTATCAATCCATCTATATCCAGCGTCTCTTCCAGAACTGCCGCCAAATTTGTAAGCTTCTCTTCCAGATCTTTGACTTCATCCGGCAGCACCAGCCCTAAATGCCTGCTTTCAATGAGACAATCTGTTATCTTTGGCACATAGCCGTACACGCTGACACCAATTTCCTCCTCTATGGCTGCCTTTATCCTGGGATAGAGCATTGGCGACATCTGATTCAGGATTACTCCTTTTATATGACTGTCCGATTTATACTCTACAAATCCTTTGATCTGAGCAAGCACCGATATGCTCATGCCCCGGCAGTTTACCACCATCACCGCCGGTGTATCTGTGGCGGCTGCAAGTTCATAGGTACTGGCGGTAACGGATGTCCCCCCCAGTCCGTCATAGAACCCCATGACGCCCTCCATAACGGAAATATCAGTGTCTTTGGCTGTTCTGGCAAACAAATATCTGGTCACTTCCGGATTGGTAAAAAACAAATCCAGATTGGCTGACTTTGCTTTAATGACCTTGCTGTGAAACATGGGATCTATATAGTCGGGACCGCTTTTGAAGGAGGAAACTTCTAGTCCCCGCTCCCGCAGTGCCTGCAAAATGCCACAGGTTATTAACGTTTTTCCGCTGCCGCTTGCTCCTGCGGTGATTAAAATTCTAGGCTGATGCATGCTATCTCCTTTCAGACAAGCTATTCCTGTACATGTAGTACCAGGCAGTCTGACAAACTATTCAGCACTGTCCGTCCTCTTTCTGCACGGACGGACTACCTGAATGTATTTCAAAAATCATTCCCCTGTGCAGGAAATAATATAAACCGGGTTCTGTCCCATCATCATATGATAATTACCTACTTCTTTTGATTTTCCCACCGACACGGCAGCAATATCCGTATCCTTCACCGGCAGTTCTTTCAGGCAGTTCAGTGCTTCCGCTACGGTTTCCAGGGCAATGGCATTAATCACAATCCGGGCTTTTGGATTTTTCCCCAGGATTAGTTCCATGATCTGCTTCAGATTTCCGGATGAACCGCCGATAAATGCATGGGTTGGTGCAGGGAGTTCTTCCAATGCTTCCGGTGCAAGCCCCTCCACTACATTCAGATTCGGGACAGCAAATTTCTTTTTGTTTTCCCCAATGAGCCGAACCGCTTCCTTTTTCTTCTCAATCGCATAGACAACGCCATTCCAGGACTGCAATGCCATCTCCACGGATACGGAACCGGTTCCTGCGCCAACGTCATAGATAACGGAATTCTCTTTCAACTGAAGCTTTGATAAAGAAATACTGCGTACTTCACTTTTTGTCATTGGCACCTTATCCCTTAAGAATGCTTCATCCCGGGTTCCATGGGTAACCACTATCGAAGCCTCCGGATTTTCGATCAATACTACCGACAGCTTTTCAAAGGTCTCTTCCGCCATGGAATCTGCCGTACCGCTTAGAATACGTTCATTGGAATAGGACAGGTTTTCTCCGGTATGCACTTTGACATCCGAAAGCCCGTAACTGCACAGATCCCGGCATACCTGATTTACACCATCCTGCTTACCGATCAGGGCAAATACCTTTTTATGGCGCTTTACCGCTGCTATCAGATTCTGCTCCCTGCCATGGAGGCTCATCAGATAAACATCCTCCCAGGAAGTGTGCAATTTCCCACAGAAGTAAACAACGGAAGAGATTCCGGAATAAACCTTTGCATGATAATCCCCAAACAAATCCAGCATTTTTTTTGCCCCGCTATAGAATCCGATATCACCGGACAGTAAAATTGCAATCTTTTTATATGCGGGATGTGCTTGTACAAAGTCTTTGATTTCATTTTCCCTGTAGGAAACAAAAACAGGTTTTCCAAGATTCTCCACTGTTTTTAAGATTCTGGCGGCTCCAATCAATACATCTGCTTCCTCACAGGCCGAAAATGCTTCTCTTGTCATATTTTCTTGCGTTCCCATACCAATCCCGATCAGTGATACCAGGCGTTTTTCTTTCTTCTCTTCCTGGTTTAATGCCCCAAATCTCTGCTTTAGCATTTCTTTTATTTCTTCCATTGTAAATCCGGTATTTTCTAACGGTCTGCCAAACAGAACCACTCGAGCACCAGCACGTCTGGCTGGCGTTATTTTCTCTTCAAATCCTCCGGATTTTCCGGAATCTTTCGTAACCAGATAGGAAGCATCAATCTGTTTTAACATGGCTATATTTAATTCTTCCGAAAATGGTCCCTGCATGCAGATCAGGTTCCTGCCCTGAAATCCCAATCCTGCACAGGCTGCTGCAACATCCGGTGTAGACAGAACCCGGGCAAAAATGCGGGACTGAAAGCCTGGGATTGCAGTAAATTTTGCCAGTTCCTTGCTGCCCGTGGTAACCAGCACATTTCCCTTTGTATTTTTAAGAAATTCCACCGCTTCCTCTATGGAAGCCACAACCGAAATATCCCGATCCACATTTAGATGACTGTTTCCTCTTAAGAGGCGTAAATATTCCGTGCCGCACCGGGTGCAGGCAAGTTGAATATTCTCGGAAACAGCAACGGCATAGGGATGTGTGGCATCAATTACCAGGTCTATCTGTTCTTCCTTCATCAAGTCTGCCATCTGCTCCGTGGTTAAACGCCCGGTATGCACCCTTATTCCCGGAGCGGATTCTTTTTCCACATCCGATGCGGCATCGAAGGAAATCAGCTGTCCGCCATACTCCGTTGCAACGCAGGCATGAATTTCCACAGCCTGATCCGCTGACTCCGGGCAAAGGTACCCGGTACAGTGCTGTACCAGTTCACGCCCTTCCGTTGTTCCGGCAAAAATCAGGATCTTATCCATGTCTGTATCCTCTTGGGGTAACCATCTTCCCGTCTATTTCTTTTGTCTGGGAATTACCGATAAACACAGTAGTAAACATGTCCACTTTGGTATCACGCAGTTCTTTTAAAGTCATGACCTCCATGGATTCTCCCTCTCTGCCGATATTCATTACAATACCGCAGATTGTTTCTCCCCCTTTATGCTCCATCATAAGATTACATGCCTTCTGCAGGTAATCATGACGTTTTTTACTGGAGGGATTATACAGACAGATCACAAAATCTGCTTCCGAAGCCAGAACCAGCCTTTTTTCTATTTTTTCCCAGGGGGTTAAGAGATCACTTAAGCTGATTAATGCGAAGTCATGGATTAAGGGTGCGCCAAGTACGGCTGCTCCGCCAGTAGCTGCAGTTACTCCCGGAATGACTTCTACTTCAATCCCGGGATACTCTGCACCAATTTCCAGCATCAGTCCCGACATACCATATACACCTGCATCCCCGCTGCAGATCATCGCAACATTTTTACCTTTTTTCGCCTCTTCAAATGCAAGGACGCAACGATCTACTTCTTTGGTCATGGGTGTGGTCAGGAACTCTTTTCCTGCAAAATGCTCCTTTACCAGATCTACATACACCGTATAACCGATAATTGTATCACAGCCATTCAGGGCATTTGCTGCACGCATAGTCATCTGTTCATATTCTCCCGGTCCAATTCCAACTACATATATCTTATTCAAATTCAACACTCCATTCTCTTAGGGCAATGGCGGTTGTAATGCCGAGGGCTTTTTCAATGCCCTTTGCCACTTTCTTTTTTTGTATTAATCTGCCTCTCAGGCTTCCAAGTACCGCACTTCTTTCGCATACATTGGATACTCCTGTAATTTCTTTTACAAATTCCGACTCCGTAAATGTTCCCTTTACTTCTGATAATTCTTCTTTGCTGTAAGTTACAAAGGGAATCTTATATTTTTCACAGAAGCTTAAGATGCCGGGTTCTTCCGCCTTCAGATCGATACTTGCAATCTGTTCGATACCATGAATGGAGAATCCCGCCGCACTTAACGACTCCATCACTGCCTGCTCAATTTCCACTGCATCCGTTCCCCTGCGGCAACCGATTCCAACCGTCAGGATTTTGGGAATCAGATGGAGCGTATGCTTAAAGGGCTGGATATTAGGATAAAGCGTTACTGCCATTCCATTGGTTCCTTCAAATACCTGCTCTTTGGTTACCGGAATAATTTCTTCCGGAATCTGGTCCAGCACCGGGAAATCACTGTAAAATCCTACCGGCTTTTCGT
>NZ_JAWYAJ010000597.1:0-4489 GCF_034124845.1 Robinsoniella sp. | reverse complement strand
GAACTCATTCCTGGTTCGTAGGGTTCTCAAATGTCAGCAGTCCTGATATTGTGGTCAGTGTCATAGCAGAAGACGGCGGTACCGGAAGCTCTGCAGCAGTGCCAATTGCACAGGCTGTATTCGATGCCTACTATAATAACGGTATGAATATGACCAATAATTAAGGTTGCATGATTTAAAAAAAAGAGTTATACTAAAACCAGTTAGGAGTGCACAACGCATAACAGGAGGGATTGCAATGGTCGAAGCAACGAGCTGTGGCGGTGTGGTAATATTTCGTGGTAAGATACTTCTTTTATACAAAAGTTACAAGAATAAGTATGAAGGATGGGTGTTGCCTAAAGGAACTGTAGAAGCTGGCGAGGAGTATAAGGATACAGCAATAAGAGAAGTATTGGAGGAAACGGGAGCCAAAGCATCAATTATTAAATATATTGGTAAAAGTCAATATACCTTTAATGTGCCGGAAGACACAGTAGCAAAGGATGTTCATTGGTATTTAATGATGTCCGACAGCTATTACAGTAAACCGCAGCGCGAAGAATATTTTGTGGATTCCGGGTATTATAAATTTCATGAAGCATATCATCTTTTAAAATTTGCCAATGAAAGAATAATCCTGGAAAAAGCATATAACGAATATTTAGACTTGAAGAAGTCGAATCTTTGGGGAAGTCGCAAATATTTTTAGAGCATGTTTGAAAATTATTTTTGACATTTTCGCTGATTTTCAAACAGGCTCTGGGATGATAAGAAGATACGAATGTGTATCTTCTTTCTTTTTCTTTTCTTTTCCTTTACGTTCATTATGGACTGGGTGGGCCTGTGTCTGAAATATTTCTTAAATTTCCTCTAATAAGATGAATTATTTTAAGAAATCTGTTAAAATATAAAATAGTTAGTAATATATACCAGAGGCGCAGAGGCTGCCTGGAAAGGAGCAATATATGCTGGAGAAGATTGATCTGACAAAGAAGATGGGGAAAAAAGAATTTAAGCAAACCATGGAAGAGCTCTCCGGAAAGCTTGGAACTTTGCAGAGAGAGTGCAGGAACTTAAAGATTCCGGTTATTATCGTTTTTGAAGGATTTGGTGCAGCAGGAAAAGGAACCCTGATCAATCAGCTGATTCAGCCGCTTGACCCCAGGGGATTTAACGTATATGCTATCAATGGGGAATCTGATGATGAACAGCTGCGTCCATTTTTATGGCGTTTCTGGACTAAGACACCGGAAAACGGACGGATTGCTATTTTTGACAGAAGCTGGTACAGGCGTGTTTTGATCGACCGTTTTGATAAGGTGACTACAGAAAAGCAGCTGGGACATGCTTATAATGAGATTGTTTCTTTTGAACAGCAGCTGACCGACGGCGGAAATGTTATGATTAAGTTTTTCCTGGACATTACGAAAAAGGAGCAGAAGAAGCGTTTCGATAAAATGCTGGAATCGAAAGAAACGGCATGGAAGGTTTCCAAAGGTGACTTAAAAAGAAATAAACATTTTGAAGAATACAAAATGATGAATGAGGAAATGCTTCAGAAAACAGATACGGACTTTGCGCCATGGACAATTATAGAGGCTATGGACCGAGAGTACGCAGCGGTTAAAATCATCACGACTGTAGTAAACTGTCTGGAAAAGCGGGTTGCGAATCAAAAAGAGCTGGAACGGCTTGCTAGGGAAGAAGAAAAGCTGGAGAACAAAGAAGTGGATGAAACCAAATCAGGCTTTCACTCATCGGTGTTAAGCAGTGTGGATCTCTCTTTGACGTATACAAAGGAAGAGTATAAGGAAAGGCTGGATGAACTGCAGAAGAAACTGGCTTTGCTGCACAGTGAATTATACCGCAGGCGGATACCTGTTATTTTGGGATTTGAAGGATGGGATGCGGGTGGAAAAGGCGGAGCCATCAAGCGGGTGACGCAGTGTCTGGACCCGAGAGGCTATGAGGTGAATCCAACAGCAGCGCCAAACGATATTGAAAAAGCACATCACTATCTGTGGCGCTTCTGGCAGACATTTCCCAAGGCCGGACACATTGCTCTCTATGACAGAACCTGGTATGGAAGAGTGATGGTAGAGCGGATTGAAGGTTTTTGCAGCACCCAGGAATGGAAACGGGCATATAAAGAAATTAATGATTTAGAGGCTACCCTTGCGCACAGTGGTGCAGTTGTGCTAAAATTTTGGATGCAGATTGATAAAGAAGAACAGGAACGCAGGTTCAAAGAACGCATGGAAAATCCGGAGAAGCAGTGGAAAATTACAGACGAAGACTGGCGCAATCGGGAAAAATGGGATGCTTATGAGGCGGCAGTGGATGAGATGTTAATCCGCACATCCACAACGTATGCCCCCTGGATCATTGTAGAAGGAAACTGCAAATACTATGCCCGGATAAAAGTCCTTGAGACCATCGTAGAAGCGCTTGAATCACGCATTAAGTAAAAGTGCCTGATATTATCCTAAAAAGTGCTTGAATCATGCATAAAGTAAAATAAAAAAGCAAGGTCAGGAATAAAAAAGATGAAATGGTATCAAAATCTATATATAGGCGAAACAGCAAGAAAGAAAAAAAAGAAAATAATATGGAAAATAAATCATAATGCAGGCCTGGTTGATGTGTATGTGGTTACACTGGCCGCCAATGGGACTGATTTATTTGATATCGTTTCATCCGCCGTCCTGATGCAAAAGGCAGTAAGGCGTAACTGCCCTTTGATTGTAGGGATTGCATGCGGCTATGATGAAGCAGTTCAGTTAGCCCTGAATATTGCTCTGGAGGTCTATAAAGAAACCGGCAGTTTTCAGGTACGCCAATATTTAGCCCGTAAGGAGAGAAAAGAAAGAAATTGACAGGTGTGAGAATATGCTACATATCATTTTGGTAATACTTAAGATTATAGGTATCATACTGGCAGTCATTTTGGCACTGTTACTTCTGGTTCTCCTGGCGGTGGTTTTTGTGCCTTTGCGATACCGTTTAACGCTTCAAAGAGAAGGTGATATTCTCTATGGACAGGGGAAAGCCAGTTATCTGCTTCATATCTTGACAGTGATGGCAGAATATAAAGAGGGCAAACCCAGATATGAGATCAGGCTTTTTGGAATACCGGTGGAAAAATTCAGAGTTTTAAAGAAAATTATAAAATTCAAAAAGCAGAGAAAAGAAAAGTCAGGAGATAAGAGCAAAGACAGTACAGGTACAGAAGAACAGCGGAATGAGCAGGCATCCCGCTCGATTGAGGAAAGGGTGCAGGGAGCGGAAGCGGCAGACTCTTCAAAGGCAGAAGAAAAAGTGACCGGAGACGGCAGCCTGTTAGATCTGACCGAACAGGTAAGAACAGAGCATAAAGAAGAAACGAAGCATACCGGAGAAAGCAGCCGGATAGAGAAAAAGGAAAGTTCGGATCATACAGAGAAAGCAGATCAGACGCAGCGAAGCAATGTCTTTGGAAAAATAAAATCTGCAGTAGGTAAGATATTGGATGTGATAAAGAAAATCTGGAATATCTTAAAGGGAATTCCAAAAGTAATCCGTAATATAATTTATAAACTTACCCATGTAAAAGGGCAGGTGCATAAATATCTGGAAATCATCCGTGCAGAAGAAACGAAGTTACTGTTTGGAAGTTCCCGGACAGAATTTCTGTATCTGTTGAAGCATTTTAAGCCCAGGAATGCAAAAGGCTATATTCGCTTTGGCACCGGAGATCCGGCAACAACAGGGCAGATTCTGGGAATAGCCGGATTGATTCTGCCGATTTATTCCACCAAAATTCAGGTTTATCCTGATTTTGATAAATCCATCTATGAGGGTCATGTAGTGATTCGCGGGCATATCCGCGCAATCCATCTTCTGAAATCAGGATGGAAAATCTTTAAAGATAAAAATACCAAAAAGTTCCTAAAACGTATTAGACAATAAGGAGGAAATAAACATGGCTTCAGACAATAATTTTCAGACAACCGTAGATTCATTATTCAAGGGGATGGACAGCTTTATCAATACAAAAACAGTAGTGGGAGATGCAATGTCAGTAGGTGATACCATAATTCTTCCCCTGGTAGATGTTTCATTTGGAGTTGCTGCAGGTGCCCTTTCCGGAGATGCCAAAAATAATGGCGGCGGAGCAATGGGAGGAAAGATGTCCCCAAGTGCAGTACTTGTGATACAAAATGGTACTACAAAACTAGTCAATGTGAAGAATCAGGATGGTCTTACCAAGATTCTGGATATGGTGCCTGATTTTGTAAATAAATTTGCTTCCGGCAAGACAGATACAGATACTGCAGGTGTTTCCGGGAAAGCAGATACAGACGCACCGGAAACTGACACAGTAGAAGAATAAAAAGTGTTAAATCGTTGGTTCCTGCATATGATATAGAAAAGAGATATGCAGGTGGACGGTTATGAAACGGATTGTTGGTTATACACTGTTTTGGATAGCAGTTGGGATGCTGTTAGCGCTATGCATGCCAAACGC
>NZ_JAWYAJ010000596.1:0-3357 GCF_034124845.1 Robinsoniella sp. | reverse complement strand
ACATCTGCTTTGGTAAGAGTACCCTTTAACAGTCCGGCAAGCCCTTCCCGCAGTGCTCCCGGAGCATTATTCAGGGTGGGAAATACCGCATAGCGGCCCTGAGTCAATGCCGGTATCAGCGCTTCTATTTCAGGAACATCCGGCGGTGTGGCATCAATCAGGCTGGAATACATTGCACCTGTGTCTGCCGACAACATTTTCTGACCTTCTACCGTTGATATGTAGTTCATAAGCTCCATAACCCGTTCATATTTATCCTTGTTTTCCTCTTCCGCCAGATGCTTGTTCAGTCCAATATAACAGACCATATAGAGACGTGCCCAGTCATTATTGCTTCCAGGATTAAAATACGGCATCAGAGCAAATTCATCCTTCGTTCCTGTCTGACCATATCCCATTTTTGCCATAAGGGATGAGTCCTCTACCATAGCGCATTGACGGGTAAAAAGCATTTTCTCCCGTTCCGAATAATCGATCTCTAAATCCGAGGCCTTCCAGACCCCGGCATCAGCCATCTGCTGAAATACATCCAGTGCTCCGTCAAACTGGTCTCCAAAACTGCCAATTCCCTGATTATAATGATCCATCCATTCCAGATCTTGAGGGCGGCTAAAGTAATTGCCAAAATTGTAGCCTGTAAAAGCCGTATCCAGTACTTCCTGATTTTGAAAACCCAGTTGTATGGAACGAATACCGCTGGCTTCTATGGTACTGCACAATTCCAGAAAGCCTTCGTAGTCCTCTGGAACCTCCCAGCCTTTTTCCTGAAACAGGGTTTTATTATATATAATGCCTCTTACCTGCGCCGGTCCGGGCAGATAGTAAAGCTTTCCGTCTGCAGAAATATCATTTAACATGGAGGTATTGTAACGGCTGGAGAACTCCATGCCGGAGAGATCAAGGAGGCGTTCACTCCAATACTCCCTGCCAACATCCAGAGGCCAGGTTATGACAATATCCGGAAGATCGTCATGTTCCAATCGTGCTGCATATTCCTCAATCCCCATATTCCTCGTATAATTCCCTACCTGTACCAGATCAATATCAGGAAACTGTTTCTCTACCGCTTTTTCAAATTCATTTATAGTAAAGGCATACTTCACCAGTACCGTAATCTGAGTCTTTTCTTTGGCTGATGCCTTTTGGGTCAGGACATCTTCATCGTTGTTTGAATCACTGCCGGAGCATCCTGTTAAACAAAGTAAAAGTGTAGTGATATAGACCGCAGTCAACACTGGCTTCTGCAATTTTTTTAAACGTTCAAGCACAACCATCCGTCCCCCCTCTTATCCTTTTCTATTCTCTGCTGCCAAACATTCAAACGCAGGGATATCCATTGGTTTTGCGTAAACATATCCTTGAATATAGTCACAGCCTGCGCGTTTCAGCATATCTACCTGCTCCCGCTCTTCCACACCTTCGGCAACGGTTTCCATGGAAAGGGCTTTTGCCATACTTATAATATTGGTTACCACTGCTTCTGTCCTGCTTAAATCCACTCCCTCTCCATGAAAGAATATTTTATCCAGCTTGAGAACATCTACCGGTATTGTCTGGATCAGGTTCAGTGACGAATAGCCGCTGCCAAAGTCATCCATCGAGCATTCAAAGCCTGCCGCCTTGATATTCCGGATAATACTGATAAGCCGCGCGCTGTTTTCCAGCACCATACTTTCGGTTACTTCAATTTCAATCAGTGATTTATCCAATTGAAACTCCTCCGCAATACGGACGTATTCTGTAAGAAAATTCTTATCTTTAAAGTGAAGGCGGGAACAGTTTACGGATATTCTGTGAGGTGTAATTCCCTGATCAATCCATTTGCGCAATGTACGGCAGACTGTTTCAAACACATACAAATCCAGTTGGATAATAAAGCCGTTTTTTTCAAACAGCGGAATAAACTCATCCGGGAAAATCATACCTTCACTGGTACTCTTCCAACGTACAAGCGCCTCAGCACCTCCAATGCGTTCCTCCGGTAAACGGTACTTAGGCTGCAAAAATACCACAAACTCCCCGTTATTAAGTGCTGCTTCCATCCTGTCTTCCAGTTGCTTTTCACGGAGCAGCTGACGCCGCACCTCATCATCATAAAAGGCACACCGCAGCTTACTGTCAACAGTACGGGGTGTTTCGCGTAAAGCAAGTTTCGCCCTGTCAATCATCTGCGGAAATGTCAGGGTACTGTTATCAATCACATAAATGCCAAATTCCATAATAGGGAGACTCCATGCTACATTCATATCCGTAACAATCTGTTCTGCCTGATCATGCCACTTTTTAAATTTATCCAATAATTCTGTTTCATCAAAAAATTGTATTAATATGCAAAAATTATCAGCGGACTGCCTGCCGATACATTCCGACTCGGATATCTTTGTATTCATATATTCGCTGAAAAACCGCAGCATAGCATCACAGTTAATGCGTCCCAGCTCATCATTCAGCACTTTAAATTTTACAATGTTGGTATATACCAGCGCATAACGCAAATTATGGTTGGAGGTGAGCAATTCCTCTGCAATCTCGTAAAAACGCTGTATCGTATGCCCGCCGGTTACTTCATCCACATAAGCAATCTGTTCCAGCTTACGCTTATGGTTGTTAAAAATATAGACCAGTGCTGCTGCCAGTCCTGCAAAGGTAACAGCAATCAATCCGCAAATCACCAGGGTAGACTTCAGCAATAAATCAGATTTTTCGTTAACAACTTCAACCGGCACAAAGGACAGCAGATACCAGTTATCCGGCGCAACAGGGGTATAGACCATATAAGTCTCCCTGCCGTCTAAATTAAACCGTACCTGTCCGGATGCATTTACCGCCATTTCCTCCATTACATCCGACAGTTTCGTTTCCCCAATAATTAATCCTTCCATAGTAGAAAATATATTGTATCCGCTCTTGAAAGCATAAGGAGAGGAAGATCGTACTACTACCGCACCTTTCAAAGTTACTATCTGAGAATAAGCCTGATCGTTAAAGGAAGACATTGACAGTACCTGATCAAAGGAGGAGGGCGCATAACTTACAGCCAGCGCAACCATCGTTTTATCGTCAATATTCATGTTGTCCAGGGGTACGGAAAACAATATGTACTCTTTATTCTGGATAAGCTGAGTGGTGGACATAGAGTCCTTTCCGCTGAGCAGATCCTTACGAACTAATTTATCAAGTGTTAAAAAAGTCTGTAAATTGCTCAGATCATAGGCAATACCATTCTGATCTATAAGAAAGATACTTTCAAAACCCAGACCTTCCTTCTGCTTCTGGAGCATTTTCTTTGCTTCTTCTAATTTATCAATTCCAGAGTATTCCAATGAAGCCGCCATTGTATGAAGCACATCGTAATTA
>NZ_JAWYAJ010000595.1:0-5601 GCF_034124845.1 Robinsoniella sp. | reverse complement strand
AATAAGCAAAAATCCGGAATTCTATTTTTCGCCGGACTAAGGCGACAATATCCAGAAATTTTTTCTTGTCAATTTCATCTGCAAATACATTTTTCTGATTTTTCCATTTTAGATTTGAATAATAGACGTGCGTATCCCTCACTATACGTGGCATTAGATTGCCCTCCTTCATATCAGCAAATTTTCATATATTCCATTCCCACTTTTACTGCCCCTCTTAGTCCTATGATGGTGCAGTGACAATATATCCCATTTTTCGACAAATTGCAATATGTTTTACACTGTAGCAATAAGTTGTGTCAATACATGCTTTTTCTTACTCCGCAAGAAACATGCTGAATCCTGTATGCCACGTTTTGTTGCCACTTTTTTCACATCGTTAACTCCACACTCTTCCATCATAACGTATGGAGAAGGTAAGCAAAAAAACAGGCATTCAGCCAAATCAGCCAAACACCTGTCTCTGTTATTTCTTATTTAAAATAAGCTACACCGGATTCGAAGATCTTCAGATCCTGTTCTCCGTAAATATTAATTGCCACAGAAGCATCCCGTCTCTCGGAATGCGCCATCTTACCGAATACACGGCCATCCGGGCTTGTAATACCTTCGATGCAGCAGTAGGAACCGTTTACGTTCCATTCGCCGTCAGCACTCAGCTCACCGTCAGCATTTACATACTGGGTAGCTACCTGTCCGTTTTTAAATAATTTCTGCAGCCATTCCTCATTTGCTACAAATCTTCCTTCGCCGTGGGATGCTGGATTTACGTAAGTCTTTCCAAGTTCCGCCTGTGCAAGCCATGGGGATTTATTGGATACTACTTTTGTATATACCATTTTGGAAATATGGCGTCCGATGGTATTGAAAGTCAGTGTAGGTGAGTCTTCTGTCTGTCCCGTGATTTCTCCGTTTGGAACCAGTCCAAGTTTAATCAGAGCCTGGAATCCGTTACAGATACCAAGTGCCAGACCGTCTCTCTCATTTAATAATTTCATCACTGCTTCTTTGATTTTCGCATTCTGGAATGCGGTAGCAAAGAATTTTGCAGATCCGTCCGGTTCATCACCTGCTGAGAAACCGCCCGGGAACATGATCATCTGTGAGCTGTTAATCGCTTTTTCAAAGATTTCAACAGAATCACGGATATCTGCTGCACTTAAGTTCTTAAATACCTTTACAATAACATCTGCTCCGGCACGCTCAAATGCCTTAGTGCTGTCATATTCACAGTTGGTTCCCGGGAATACCGGTATGAATACGGTAGGTTTCGCCACTTTATTTTTACATGTATAGACTTTTTTCGTGCTGAAAAGACCATTTTCGATCACAGCATCTGCATCTGCGCATGTAACATTTACAGAAGAAGGTACCTCTGACCCTTCAGCATCCGGAACGGATTTAAATACTTTCTCTAATGTTCCCGTCCATGCTTTTAGAGCTTCATCCATGGTAATTCTGGTATCTGCATATTCAAATTCCGCTGTATCCAGAACCTCACCGATCACCGTATAGGAAATGGAAAGTTCGCCCACTTTGCCATCCGGAACTTCTGCTACAATGTTACCGAAGCCTGCTGCAAACAGATCTCTCTTGTCCACATTATGCTCAATCTTCACACCCATATGGTTACCAAATGCCATTTTACTTACTGCTGCAGCCAGTCCCTTGGCATCCAGTGTATATGCAGATATAATTTTTCCTGCTTTTACGTCTGCAAAGAATTTGCCATACTGATCCATGATCTGTGTATAATCAGGAAGGTCGTACTCATCTGTCACGATCTTTAACAATACCAGTTTACTTCCGGCTTTTTTAAGTTCCGGTGTAATGATGTGCTTGTCGCTGGCAACATCAACTGCAAAGGATACTAAAGTAGGAGGAACGTCTATTTCATTAAAGGAACCGGACATACTATCTTTTCCGCCGATGGAAGGAAGTCCGAAACCAAGCTGTGCGCTGTATGCACCTAATAGTGCTGCAAACGGCTGGCTCCAGCGGGAAGGATCTTCGGTCATTCTTCTGAAATATTCCTGAAATGTAAAGCGGATTTTGCTGTAGTCCCCACCTGCTGCCACGATTTTAGCAACGGATTCCAGCACTGCATATACGGCACCGTGATATGGGCTCCAGCTTGATAAATAAGGATCAAAGCCGTAACTCATCATGGTAACGGTATCAGTCTTTCCTTTTAATACCGGAAGCTTCGCAACCATAGCCTGAGTCTCAGTCATCTGATATTTTCCGCCAAATGGCATAAATACAGAGCCTGCACCAATGGACCCGTCGAACATTTCAACCAGACCCTTCTGGGAACAGGTATTTAAATCTTTCAGCGTATTCAGCCATTTTTCTTTAACATCCCCTACTTCTTCTCTTACAAAGAATTTATCCTGATCTGACGGGATATCTACGGACACGCTGGTTTCCTGATGTGCACCGTTGGTATCTAAAAATGCTCTGGAAATATTCACGATCTCTTTTTCTCTCCAGATCATCACCAGACGCTTCGCTTCCGTTACAACTGCTACTTCCACTGCTTCCAGGTTTTCTTCCACTGCATAAGCCAGGAACTGTTCAACGTCTTTGGGATCCACTACAACTGCCATTCTCTCCTGGGATTCGGAAATGGAAATCTCAGTTCCGTCAAGTCCAGCATATTTTTTCGGAACTTTATCCAGATAGATATGAAGTCCGTCTGCTAATTCTCCAATAGCAACGGATACTCCGCCTGCACCAAAGTCATTACATTTTTTAATTAATTTACTTACTTCTTCCCGTCTGAACAGGCGCTGAATTTTACGCTCTGTTGGCGGATTACCTTTTTGTACTTCCGCTCCGCAGGTTTCGATGGATTCCTCTGTATGTACCTTGGAAGAACCGGTTGCACCGCCGCAGCCGTCACGTCCGGTACGTCCGCCCAGCAGGATGATAATATCGCCAGGATCAGAGGTTTCGCGGATGACTGCTTTTCTTGGAGCCGCACCAAGTACTGCGCCGATTTCCATTCTCTTCGCAACGTAATTCGGATGGTAAACTTCTTTTACCAGGCCGGTTGCAAGTCCGATTTGGTTACCGTAGGAACTATATCCGTGAGCCGCACTTCTAACTATCTTTTTCTGGGACAGTTTTCCTTTTAAAGTATCTTTAACGGATACGGTAGGATCAGCCGCACCGGTCACACGCATTGCCTGATATACATAGGTACGTCCTGAAAGAGGATCTCGGATTGCACCGCCGAGGCAGGTTGCCGCACCGCCAAATGGCTCAATTTCCGTAGGATGGTTATGAGTCTCATTCTTAAAGTTAATCAGCCATTCTTCCGTCACACCGTCGATTTCCACGGGAACAACAATACTGCAGGCATTAATTTCATCTGATTCTTCCTGGTCGTCCAGTTTCCCTTCTTTTTTCAGCTTACGCATTGCCATCAGAGCAAGATCCATCAGGCAGACGAATTTATCATCTCTCCCTTTGAAGATTTCTTCCCTGTCTTTTAAATACTGCTGATAAGTACCAACGATAGGATCTTTATAATAACCTTCTCCAAATACTACCTCTTTTAATTCTGTTGAGAATGTAGTATGACGGCAGTGATCAGACCAGTATGTATCCAATACTCGAATCTCTGTCATAGAAGGATCTCTTTTTTCTTCACTTTTGAAATAATTCTGGATATGCATAAAATCCTTGAACGTCATAGCCAGATTCAAAGAACCATAAAGTTCTTCTAACTTTTCTTCATCCATTTCCGTAAAGCCATCAAATATTTTCACATCTGCCGGCTCATCGAACTTCGTTACCAGAGTCTGTGGTTTCACCATGTCTGTTTCTCTAGAATCTACAGGATTGATACAATAGGATTTGATTGCTTCAAATTCTTCCTCGTTAATGCTTCCTTCCAATACATAAGTGGTAGCTGAACGGATAATCGGTTCTTCATCCTCATTCAGGAACTTTACACACTGTACTGCGGAATCTGCCCTCTGGTCAAATTGTCCCGGAAGAAATTCTACAGAAAATACTTTTGCAAAATCGGCTATATCAAAACTCTCTTCATATAAGGTATCTACCGGCGGTTCGGAAAACACCGTATTGCAGGCAGCTTTATAAACCTCGTCGGAGATATTCTCCACATCATAACGAATCAATACACGAACACCTGTTAATGACTTGATTCCTAAATAACTGTGAATCTCATGCCTTAATTCTTTTGCCTGCACTGCATATGCCGGCTTCTTCTCCACGTACACTCTTCTAACGTTGCTCATAGGTTCCTCCATGCTATTGTGATTATATCTTAGGTTTAACTTCTTTTTTATTCTACCACCTGGTGCTGGTTATGGCAAGGAGGGTTTTTCGTTAAAATAGCTGCCAATATTGTGAGATATGTCACAAAAAAACAGATCTGTACGGGTTCTTTGTACAGATCTGCTTTTTGTCTCAGATTTATAAAGTGAATTCTATGATCAATTGCTAATGTCTGAAATCCCCTGCCAGAATTCCTCCAGTTTATCTCCCAGATTATCCAGCCGGCAAGTCTCATAATTGTCCCATTCCCTGGGAAACAGATACTGATACTGCCTCTGCAGAAAGCGTTCATCTAATAACAGTATCACGCCCTGGTCGTCATCTGTCCGGATCACCCTGCCTGCCGACTGCAGCACTTTATTCATTCCGGGATACAGATATGCATAAGAGAACCCGTCCATATTCCGCTTATCATAATAACTCTTTAAGATTTCCCGCTCATTGCAGATCTGGGGCAATCCAGTACCAATGATCAGTGCACCGATCAGGCTGTCTCTTTTCAGATCTATCCCTTCGGAAAAAATCCCGCCCATTACACAGAAGCCTACCAGGCTGTTCTCCTGCTCCCGCTCAAATTCCTGCAGAAATTCCTCCCGCTCTTCTTCTTTCATATTGCTGCTCTGGCATATGCAAAGCACGTCTTCCCCCATTTCTTCCCGGAAAATTTCCTCTACTTCGGTCATCAGCTTATAGGATGGAAAAAATACAAGATAGTTGCCTTTTTGTCCCTCCATGGCTTTTTTAATGTACCAAGCCATTTTCTGATATTCATGAAAACTTCTTCTGGTATATTTACTGCTGATATCCGTACCAATCAGCACCTTCTTTTTCCTGGGGTCAAAAGATGATTCCGCATAAATTGTATAATCATCCTCCGCCTCACTTAACAGCTCCATATAATATTTTACAGGAAGCAGCGTCGCGGAAAAGTATATGGTGCTATTCCCTTTATCCAGACACTCCTGTATATTTTTAGACGTATCAATACAGAAGAGTTTCACCTTAAAGCGCCCGTCTTCCTCCATTTCGGAATATATCACATAATTTTCATCCAGTCTCTCATGGGTATCTAAAAATGCCCTGGCTTCAAAATAAAGATTTGTAACCACCTCCTTGACTGCGGGCTGATCCGACTCTTCCAGAAATTTTTCGATTTCCGCACACAAATTCATTAAGGCGATCACAAGAGGACCCACATTTTCCAGAACCTCATAATTCTGGCATTCCCTCTTCATCTCCAGCATAATCTTATTGCATTTTTCCAGCTGGCGTTCCACTCTCCTGCTGTAT
>NZ_JAWYAJ010000594.1:8153-12096 GCF_034124845.1 Robinsoniella sp. | reverse complement strand
TGTGATAATGGAATCGGTATGGCTCCCGATGTACTTGCCAGTCTCTTATCCAGGGAGCAGCGGGTTAGAAGCAGGGGATCCGGAATCGGAATGAATAATGTGCATGAAAGAATCTGCCTGTATTTCGGCAGGGAATACGGCGTACACGTAGAAAGTGAAGCAGATGAAGGGACAAGGGTGACGATTCACCTGCCTGGAATCCCCATTGAGGAGATCGATCAGGAGGGAGGAGCGATTTGAAAAAGAAGTATTATTTTCCTGTCTTCATATTAGGAGCAATTCTATTCTTCAGCCTCTATATTTTATCCAGGGAGACAAATGTAAAAGAGATACCGGTGAAAAATATTTCTGTCATAACAAGAGGTAAATTAAGTGAGAGCTGGGAAAATTTTAAGCAGGGGGCAGAGCAGGCGGGAACGGATCTAAATGCAAATATCCGTATGATAAGCCTTGGAAATGAGGAAGCAAATAAGCTGGAGGAACAAATTGAATTATTGGAGAGGGAGGTTAATTCCGATGCGGATGCCATTGTGATCGCCCCTGTAGATCATGAAAAAATGGCGGGGTCTCTGGAAAAAATGAAAAGAAATATTCCGGTAATTCTTGTGGAGTCCAGTGTGGATTCCAGGCAGCCTTATGAGATTATAGCCTGTGACAATAAGAAGATGGGAACGGCATTGGCAGAAGAGGTGATGCGCCATGGAAATCTTCGTAAAAAAATACTTCTGATTGGCGGAGACATATCCTGCAGCAGTGTTTTAGACCGGGAGGAAGCATTTCGAAACACCATGAAGATCAGTTATAATACCATACTGGAATGGGAGGAGGCGGACTACAGCAGCGATACTATTTTAAACTATCTGCGGACAAACAATGTGGATGTAATTGTGGCGTTTGATACCGAGATACTGGAAAATGCCGCAAAAGCTTTAAAGGAATATGAAGATCAGTATCCGCCCCAGCTAACGGAGCTGTACGGTGTGGGAAGCAGCAGCAAAGTGATTCGTTATCTGGAAAATGATAACATTGTCAGCATTGTTGTTCAGGATGATTACAGCATGGGGTATCTGGGAGTGAGGGATGCCATCAATGCAATCAACGGAAAGGAAGAAAAAGAAAAAACAGAAATTTCATTTAAAATTGTGGATCACGAACACATGTATTCAGAAGAAAATCAGAGGTTACTATTTCCTTTTGTAAGGTAAATCAGGAGAGAGATTATGAAGATGAAAAAATTGTTATTGGAAGCGGTTGTGGTGATACTTTGCCTGGCTGGATGCAGTACTCTGGCAACAGATCAGAAAAAGGAGCAATTGCCGGAACTGAAAATAGGTGTATCGGTCTATTATCAGGATGATGTGTTTATTGAATCAATTATCAGCCGTTTAAAAGAAACGGTGAAAGTGAAGGAAAAGGAAGAAGGCTATAATATTACACTGAATATCGTAGACGGGCAGAACAGCCAGACTCTGCAAAATGAGCAGGTTGATAAGTTTATCTCTCAGGGATATGATGTGATCTGTATGAATCTGGTTGACCGGACTGCAGCAGCCACGATTATCGACAAAGTAAAGAATGCGGATATCCCGGTTATCTTCTTTAACAGGGAGCCTGTGAGTGCGGATATGAAGAGATGGGATAAAGTATATTACGTAGGCTCCAGACCGGAGGAGGCAGGAACCATGCAGGGGGAGATCGTATTGGAGCAGTACCTGAAAGATCCGGGAAGTGTAGATCGCAACCATGATGGCAGGATTCAATATGTAATACTGGAAGGAGAACAGGGACATCAGGACAGTCTGATCCGTACCGAGTATTGTCTAAAGCCATTGTTAGATAATAATATTGTTTTAGAGAAGCTTGCCAATGCCACCGCGAACTGGCAAAAATCCCAGGGAGAGGAAAAAATGAGCGGATGGCTGGAAGAATTCAAGGACAAGATAGAAGTAGTCTTCAGTAACAACGATGAGATGGCGCTTGGTGCAATTTCAGCGATAAAAAAGGCAGGATATGAGGGGAAGATACAGGTAGTTGGCGTTGATGGGACTGAAGCGGCAATAAAAGCAGTAGAAAATAAGGAGATGCTGGGTACCGTAATCAATGATGCTAAAAAACAGGCGGACAGCATTTTTAAATTGGCTTTTTATTCTGCGTCTGGCCAGGGAGTAGACATGGTAAAAGAATTGCAGCCGGATAATTGTGTACGCATAGGTCATAAGCTGTTTGCACAGTGGTCCAAAATGGATGAGACGGAAGGGGGGATGGGAACAACAATGTAGAACAGCAGTTAGAACAGCAGTAAGCCGAACCAATTGAGATGATACTGATTATATGGCAGATGATTATAAATGAGTGAAAAACGAATCTATTAAATGTTCCGTAAACAACTGTACTCATCATGCTGAAATCTGCAGCAGGAATAGGTATTGTTCAACTGGATCGGCTTTTTAATGAAATCAATCTAGGAACATAAAGCATTGGTGATTATTGACATAAAGATGGAGCTATACACCAAATGATATCAATTCACTGCCCATCAGATGCAGTTTATCAGCGGTATAATAGCTCCATAATCAACGGGCTATTTCCTTCTAGTTCATTAAGTAGAAGGGAATGTTTGTTTTATATGTATGATTAATGAATGAAACGGAAAACTCCAATTACTTTACCCTGAATACAAAGCCCGTCATTTTCAATAATAATAGGCTCCATTGTATCGTTTTCAGGCTGCAGGCGATAGTAGCCGTCTTCTTTATAATATGTTTTTACTGTAGCCGAATCATCAATTAAGGCAACTACGATATCTCCATTTTGAGCGGTGGACTGTTTTTGCACGAGAATCTGATCACCATCGAAGATTCCAGCATTGATCATGCTTTCACCCTTAACAGTCAGCATAAAGGTCTGTGCGTTCGGCATAAACTCTGAAGGGATAGGAAAGTAGCTCTCTACATTTTCCACTGCAAGGATAGGCTGACCGGCTGCAATCCGTCCAACGATGGGAACATTCACCACTTCGCGTCTGACCATATTAAAATTGTCATCCAGAATTTCAATCGCCCGGGGTTTTGTAGGGTCCCGTCGAATATAACCATTTTTCTCTAATGTCTCCAGATGGGAATGAACAGAAGAGGTGGATTTTAAATGTACCGCTTCACAAATCTCACGAACTGCAGGTGGAAAACCACGGTTTAATATTTCATTTTTTATATATTCTAATATTTCAGCTTGTTTTTTCGAAATTTTGCCATATGCCATATTTCACATACCTCCTAATACATCTATTTTTCTTATACTAACATATTTTTGTGCAAAATGCAAACAAATGTTTAGAATGCTTGTTCGTAATTTTGTCGAAACAGTGTTGACAAACGTCTGTTCTTGTAATATAATGTCAATAAATCGAACATTCGTTCGTTACAAATGTTCGGACAAGATTTTTAGTATAAAATAATAAAAAATGAATACAATCAAAGTGTAGAAGGGGGATTTAATTGTTATGGGAACGAGAGAGAATATGCATTCTGTTAAAAATGAAATGATGAAGCTATTATTTGACCGCAAAGTATTTTTGAGTCTGGCTTCATTAGTAATAGCGGCGATGATCTTAATAGCCTGCAACAGTTTTATTGTAAACGCCAGCAGTAAGGCAAAACCACAGACATATAAATACTATACAGAAGTACGTATCGGACACAATGATACATTGTGGGGAATAGCAGAAGAATATATGACGGATGATTACGATTCTGTAAATAGTTATATTAATGAAGTATTAAATATAAATTCTATGTTAACAGAAGATGTGCATTATGGTCAGAGAATTATTGTACCTTATTATTCAACAGAATTAAAGCAATAAATTAAATGAGCCCCAGTTGGCCGTCGAGTATTTTTTCTCGGCGGTTTTTTTAATAGTATATTGTGGTATACTGTTAAGTAA
>NZ_JAWYAJ010000594.1:0-8143 GCF_034124845.1 Robinsoniella sp. | reverse complement strand
TAAGAAAATAAGAAGAAAAATAAAGAATGTAAATATACAAGGAGTAACCACAATGTTAAATAGAACTGATAAAGTATGTAGAGTTAATATGAAAAGAACGCATGTTCGTGCAAAGAAAAAAGGGCAGTACCATTTTGAAAAAGTTACAAATTCTAATCTACAGGATATATTGAGTTTGCAATTACCTATTGAGCAACAGCATTTTATAGAAACACCTCTGGAATGCCTAAAAGAGGCAGAGGAACTGCATGATTGGCAGCCACGTGGAATTTACCATAAAAATCAGCTAATTGGATTTACTATGTATGGAGAGATATTATCCGAACAGCGTGTTTGGATGGACCGTTTTTTAATTGATCAAAAATACCAGGGTCAAGGCCATGGAAAGAAAGCTTTGTCTGATTTGATACAGTATTTATTCGATAGATATTCCTGCAAGGAAATATACCTGAGTCTTTATCCGGATAACCAGCGGGCGTTTGCGCTTTATTGCAATCTGGGATTTGAGTTGAATGGAGAGCTTGATACCAAGGGCGAACAGATTATGGTATTGAAAGAAAGAACATGGGAGATAAATCAAAATAACCAGAATATGAAATAAACATTTCAATTGTAAAAACCCAATAAATATTTAGATACTTTAGAATATAGGAAAAAAGGAATCCGAGAAGCAGGATAAGCCACAGAATAGTTAAGCGGACAAATACAGTTTTTTCCGCCTAACAAGGCGTAAACAATACATAATCCGCATTTTACTTAAATTTACAGTTTATATTCGGCAACCTTAATCATGTTGTATTTTGATTTCAACAATTATTAATATTATATTTAATAAATATAAAACATGTGAAACCAATTGCTGATTAGATCCCACCCGCTGAATTGGTAAAATTATCTCTCCATAATCATGATTCACGTATATACGATATTAAATTCATTAGCCAACCTTATTAAGGTTAATACATAGGAAGTTATATTTATACCTTATTATAAAACGCTATTTCGTTCGATCCTTATATTTGTATACAATCCGTGTTTACATATACCTATAGTATTCTATTATAGGTATATGTGTAAAACTGAACATATGTTCTGTGTGCGTATAACAAAACAAATTTCTCGAAATCTTTTTTTGATAAGCAGATCTTCCCAGCCTTTTCTAATTAATTTTCATTCACTCTAAATCGAACAATTCAAATATGTACTATTCTATCATTTTTACTATAAGAACATATGTTCGGCGGGCATTACCGATATATTATAGTGATCAGTCAGTGTAACAATCAAAATATAATGTATTTGGAGCGTGATGAGCCGGACCCAATGCGAATTAGCTTGATCATTATTTAACCGTACTAAACATTTCGTCTTCAGGTGCTGTAAATTTTTCCACTTCATATTTTAGAACCCAGTTGCACATTTCTAATAACATAGGAAGAAGGTCGAATCCCTTTTTACTTAAAGAAATTTCTACTTTTGTGAACTGTTCTTTTCGAACAATGAGTGCATCTTCTTCCAGTTCTTTTAATTGAGCAAGAAGAAGATCATGGGAGATATTGTCTAATGACTTTTCTAAGTCATCAAGTGATAAAACTTTGTTTAAGCCAACGATATACAATACACGCAGCTTCCATTTACCGCCAATCATATTGACTACCTTTTCAAAATATTCGTAGCCCAGTTTTTGAACCGGACAGTCTTCTCTATCCATCGTTACTCTCTCCTTATTACAGTTTAATAATATTCTTATACATACAGATTTAAACCAATGATTCTTAAGGTTTATATACAACTTATTTTTCGATTTATAACTTATTGAATTCTGTAATATTTTCCATATGAAAATGATCCGTTTTACGATTGAGGAGGCATCCATATATAAGTCCAAACATATAAGCTGATATAGGTAATGATAACACAAAACGGAGAATATTTGCAAATAAATGTGGGTAAAAATAATAACCGGATTCAACTAATAATTGCTGGAAACCACTATCTGCTTTTGATAGCAAAGGCAGTACAACAGCCAGAATAGGAATCTTATCAGCTTTTGCAGTAAGTCCGGTATACCGCGGGTGTTACACCTACATACTTTTTAAAAGATTTAATAAAATATCCGGCTTCGCTGTAACCCAGTTCATCGCTGATTTCCGATATAGGAGCATTGGATGATTCTAAAAGGGCTTTTGCCCATTCTATTTTCAACCGTGCCGTAAATGAGGAATAGCTCTCTCCTACTTCTTTTGTAAAAAGGCGGCTTAAATAGCTGGAACTGACATTGCAGTATTCTGCCATGTTTTTCAAAGAAGGGGATTCTCCCTTGTGGTGGTAGATGTAGTCAAAAGCCTTTATAATAATGTTGTTTGTTGAGACTGGTACGTCACAGCCGGCATTTACAATATTCGAATTGAGAATGACATTGGATATGGCTGCTTTCATCTTTCTTGCCGACTCCAGTGTGTATTGAGCAGAAAAAGGCTCCTCCAGAATCTCCTGATGCCTGTTGACTACGGTTTCATACATCTCAATAATCTGTTCTTTGTGAATTGCTTCTTTGACCATATAATTACAAAGATAATAAAGCATCATTGCGATCATCTGCATCCGTTCGTAGGATAAGAATGGAATTTCTTTATAGAGATCCTTTAATTTTTGTTTCGCTTCCTGGATGACCTTTGGATTGTCCGGAGTGAAAATTTTCTCCATAAAGCTGTCATCCTTTTGAACAGGCAGCCTTACCTGACCCGCCATCACAGCACCCAGATATTTATCATTAACTATAATGGGTATGGCAATATCTACAATGGAAAAATGACACTGGTAGATATAAGGCTCATTGATCCGAACTGCTTCCAGCCCGCCTCTGGAGTCACATTTTTGACAGAACTTTCCCAATGTGGGATCGCTTCTAACCTTTTTACAAAATTCATGGCAGCAGCTATGTTCTGTTACCGGAATGCCTTTATAATCTACAGTAATGATTGCCATGTTCGTTACCTCAGCCAGGGAACGCTGCAGATTTGTCCATTGTTCCATATCGAAGATCTGGTCAATGGCAAGTAATTTCTTCATATTTTAGGATCTCCTTTCAATTCTGCTATCAATTCTGCTTAAATTTCTGCTTCTTTTCTACCGGAATTAACACCTGAGGGGATTTTACCTCTTTCTCCTGGCCCAGCCAGATTCCTGCGTCCAGCATCTTTGCAACCACAGGAAGGTATTTTTTAGGAAGCCCTTCTCCGGCATAGAACATCTTGGAAAAAGATTTTTCATAGATATAATTAGAGTAATTTTGATACAGACGGCGTCCATGATCTGTTACCTTGATAATAATATTTTTCCGGTTACCTTCCATATAAAATTTTTCCAGCAGATTCTTTTGAACTAATTTATTTACCAGTTTCGTAAAAGTGCTGGGACCGATGCCAAGCCTGCCGGCAATTTCTGACATGTTCTGATTCAGTTCTTCATTTTCCAGTAAATATTCCAATACCTGAATCTGAGAAATAGAAATTGGGATACTTGTTCCGTAGTAATCCTCCTTGTTGTAAATTGAAGCATAGACATTGGCATATTTAATCAATTTTTCTACAAATGCCCGGTATTCCCCCATCCACTGAAGTTTCATAAGATCACCTCCATAATAATAGATTTCAGCCGTTAAGATTATAATTTCCAATGGAAATTATAATCTTTTCTTTAAGAATAATATAATTCTTCAAAGAAAACAATAGTCACATATTCACAGAAATGTGAACCTGGAATTAGGGATATTTATGTTTAATCCAATACCTGTATATTCAGCAGTACATATTCAGCAGTATAGCAGCTGAAACAGAAAAACCTTGTGAAAGAAACACTGCCCTTTACTGGAGAGGATTCTTTCACAAGGTTTTTCTGGTTGATATAACTGGAATCTGTACTTCTTTTACTGTATGGTTTCTTTTAATCGGTTAATTGCATCTTCTTTCGTAACGGTGAAAAAGAAATCCTTCCCACAATTACTTTCATAAATGAAATCTTTTAAAGGTTTGCTTGTATACTTTGTGTAATCTCCATATATTGCGATTTTAATATGGTAGTTCATAAACTTCTGGAGAATCTCACCAGCTATCCCGGTACTCAGAATAAAAAATTCATCCGAGACAGCTTCTTTATTTATTACGATCCGGTCTGCATTTGTTTCATATTTTACAGTCATAATGAAATCCAATGCAGACTGGGTATCTGCAATTAATTTATCTTCACTGGAAACAACCGCAATATTTGCTTCATTTATTTCTATATTTTCAATTTTCATATATCCTCCTGCTGCGTGTCTGAAAACAATTTCAAACAGGCTCTTAAACTTAATTTGCAGAACAAATTCCAGTTGGATAATGAGTATACTACAGTTGTTTTACCTTGTCAAACTTTATCCATATAGGGGGCGGGAAAGGGTTTATTCCGATACTTTCATTGCTTCTGCCACATCCCGGAAAATAACACCCAGCCCGTATGCACCGGCATCCGGATATCCAAGGCTCCGCTCTCCCACTGTTCCGGCTCTGCCCATCCTTGCAACGATTTTTTCTGTGGCTCTGGCACCGTCTTCTGCTGCCCGTGCAGCTCTGATTAAAGTGGTGAGTACATCCTCTCCTGCTTTGGCACACAGGCTCCAGGTGTTTGCACAGGGAATAAAGGCATCAATCAGTGTTTTGTCGCCTATTTCGGCACCTCTTCCAAAAGACCGCTCTCCGGTTGCCTGAATTCCTTTTATGGATGACTGCAGCATCTGAGCAAATTCAGATATACTTAATTCTTTTTTTGCTCCGGCATATTTACCTGCTGCCCGGAATGCCGATCCCCAGATGGGACCGGAAGCTCCACCACAGTGTTCCATGATCACCAGGGAACATGCGTCCAGGAAATCTCCGATTGTGTCTGTGTGATACGCCATAATCTCGCTCCATTCTTCTTTGAGTCTGCGGAATCCTTTTGCAATGCTCATACCGAAATCGCCGTCCCCGGCATGGGAATCCAGCTCACAGAAAGGTACTTCATTGCGGATTACGGATTCACTCATACAATCCACCATATAGATCAAATTATCAAGGCTGATGCAGTTATTATGAATAACAGCACAATCCGCATTTGTCTGGATCTGATAGCTGGCATTTAAATCGGTCATGGAGTCGTCTTCCACGGATGTATAAGGGATATTTGCAGGCCAGTCTGTAATGGTGAAAACCGGTGCACAGCAGGGGGCGGTCAGCAGATCCTTTAACTCAGGATCCAGTTTCAGAATGGACAAGGATGCCCCCGCCATATCGATACTGGTCATGTAACTGCCTACCAGGGTATGGGAAACCACTACCGGATGCTTTGCTAATTCCTTATTTACCGAATGATTCAGCAGATATAATTCCTGGGCTGGTGTGCCTCCAAATCCATTTACCAGGAGGGCAATTTCCTGTCCCGGATCCGGTTGCAGCTCATTTAGAAGGGCATCTGTCATTTTTTTTGCCAGTTCATCGGCAGTAACGAGTTTTTCCCGCCTGATTCCTGGTTCCCCATGAATGCCCACACCATACTCCATTTCATCATCACCCAGGATAAAGGTGGGCGTCCCCTTGGCAGGAACCGTACAGGAGGTAAAGGCAAAGCCGATGCTTTTTACATTAGATACGGTTTTTTCAGCCAGGCGTTTCACCTGGGCTAAATCCATCCCCTTTTCCGCTGCTGCACCTGCGATCTTATGTACAAACACTGTTCCTGCTACGCCTCTTTTGCCAATGGTATACAGACTGTCTGTTACTGCAATATCGTCATCCACTTTTATATAATCTACCGGGATACCATCTTCCTGTGCAAGATAAGCAGCATTTTTAAAATTCATCATATCCCCGCTGTAATTTTTAATAATCAGCAGGGTACCTTTGTTTCCGGCTGTTTCCCGGATCGCCTGATATACCTGAATCTGGGAGGGGGAAGCAAATACATCACCGCATACCGCAGCATCCAGAAGCCCTTTTCCTACAAATCCGGCATGTGCTGGTTCATGCCCGCTGCCGCCGCCGCTGATCAAAGTGACTTTCTCTTTATTTTGCTTTCTTCTCTTAATGATTTTGTATTTGGATATCAGTTCCAGTTCCGGATGTGCAAGGACAATGCCATTACACATCTCCATCACTACATTTTGGGGATTATTGATTATTTTTTTCATTTGCAGCACCCGCTTTCCTCTTTGTGGGTTTTACCGATGCGGTCTGCCGTCAGGATTGCAGCAGCTACAGATTCCGGCGTTACCGGGAAAGGCATGGAATGGATGGATTCTTCCGGAATACATGCTTTATTTGCGGCTTCCATCAGTTCTTCCATAGAAAACTGATTTATACCGATATCTTCCAGACATACCGGAAGTCCGACTTTAAGACAGAACTCCAAAACTTCTTCGATTTCTTCTGAAGGGGCATTTTCCAATACTAGCTGTGCCAGGGTTCCAAATGCTACTTTTTCACCATGGAAATATTTGTGTGTTCCTTCAAATATGGTGAGTCCGTCATGTATGGCATGCGCACCTCCAAGTCCGGCACTTTCGAATCCAAGGCCCGACAAAAGGATATTCGTTTCAATGATATTTTCCAGCGCTGGTGTCACCTGATTACATTCACAGGCAGTTTTGGCTTTTATTCCATCTTTCATCAAAGTCTGATAACACAGGGAAGCCAGAGCCATAGCGGTGTTCGTTCCTCTGGCGGGACCGCAGCATCCTTCCCGGAAACCACAGGGAAGTCCGGCATTTACATTGGAATAAGAGGCAGCGGTTGCCCTTGCTTCAAAATAGGTTGAAAGGGCATCTCCCATTCCGGATACCAGAAAGCGGGCTGGTGCATTTGCAATAACCGTGGTGTCAATTAAAATGACGCTGGGACTTTGCTTGAAATATGCGTAGTCATCAAAGGCACCGTCAGGTGTATAGAGAACTGCCGAATGACTGGTTGGGGCATCGGTAGCTGCAATGGTGGGGACAATGATCAGGGATTCTCCCGCTGCCACGCATTTCGCGGTGTCAATCGCTTTTCCGCCGCCAAGTCCAATGGTACAGTTGCATCCTTTTTCCTTAGCCAGTTCCTGCAGGCGAGCAACTTCTTGTCTGGAACATTCTCCTTTAAAACCACTCTCTACAAATGTTATTTGATATTCCTGTGCAGTGTTATCCAATTTCTCCTTCACCCGGCTGACATCATCGGGATGGGCAATCAGTAATGCGGATGATCCGAATGTTTTTACAAAGTAACCCAGGTTTAAAATTTCATCCTCACCCTGTACATATTTAGTTGGACATATAAAAGCTTTTCTCATATCTAAAGACCTCCTGCTGTATTTGATGCCTTTATTTTAGCAGGAAAACCACTTGCTTACAGTGAGGAATGATGACCGGAAATGACGATATAGAATCGTAAATATTTGTCATCATATTCCCAAATGGTAATTTCATGAACTACTGTGATGCACAGCTTATGAGTCAGCCTGAAATTTGTGCGTAAGAATATGAACGCGGTGGAAAACTATGCTGCGAAGGAAATTCAAGGCGGTGGAAAACTATGCTGCGAAGGAAATTTGACGCAGCGGCAAAACTATATTATGATAAGGAAAAGCGGTATGAAACCAAGGATAAAACGGAGGCATGGTACGCCTATGACAGAACAGGTGAAAGAGAAATTAGAACATCTTCCGGATGCACCCGGAGTCTATAAAATGCTGGATGGAAAAGGAAAAATTATATATATCGGGAAGAGTAAATGCCTGAAGAAACGTGTGAAGTCATATTTTGTGGAGACGCCCAAATGGGATAAGGTAAATCGGATGGCACCATTTATAAAGGATCTCGATTATGTGATCACGGATACCCATTTGGAAGCAATGCTTTTAGAATGTGAACTTATTAAACAGATACGCCCCTACTTTAATGTACTGATGAAATATGATGACCGCTATGTTTACCTGAAGGTGGGCAGGGCATATCCCGATAAACTGTTATCTGTTGCCGGTCACAGGGAAGAAAACTGCTTTGGTCCATTTCGCAGCAGAAGTACTTTGTTGGAGATTATTGACTTCATGAAAAATATATACCCGGTAGAAAAAATAAAAAGAACCTACC
>NZ_JAWYAJ010000593.1:0-4317 GCF_034124845.1 Robinsoniella sp. | reverse complement strand
GTACTTCATACTATCTGATTCCGGAAACTTTATATATTCACATTATAGCAAGCATTTGTTTTAAAGCGTGAGGAAGGATTTTACTTTTTTAGGGGGATTTTTTTTACAGGCTGGATGATGTCTATACAATTAACGTAAAAAAGGGCTGTTGGTTAATACCAAATTTCAGCCCCTCTAACATAAGGAAAAATATAACTTCACATTGTCCGAAAAGGACACACTAGATAAAACAAACCCAAGAAACCTATTTCGCCAGCTTTACACCCGATTGAAAAGCTTGTTCCAAAAGTTCAGCGGGAATTTCAGTGCTTGTCTCAAAACCACAGCCTGAAATACTTCCCACTAATTCAAAGCCTTCATCAAGAAAATTTTGATTGGTGGCATTCCGAAGGCTCGCATAATATGCTTCATCAGCAGCAAGCTGTGTAAAAACTGTAACAAGCTTAATTCCTGGATGGCGTGGGCTGTAGTTTTCATCTGCGAAAGCAACAGATCGATCAATTAACTTTTTAGACTGGGCACTGACGGCATTAAAGTAAATAGGGAATGTTACAATAAAGCCATTCACTTCATCAATCTCTTCATACATAGAAGCCAAAGCGTCTTTTGTTGCACATCCGTCATGGGTGCGGCAGTAATTACAGCCTTGACAGCCTTTTATAGCATCATCGTTCAAGTTGTATGTAACGATTTCTGCTCCAACGGATTTTGCTCCGGCAACGACCTGTTCTGCCAAAGCATGTGAAATGCCGTTTTTACGTGGACTTCCTAAAAATAATAAAATTTTACTCATTTCATATACCTCTTTTCGTATGTTGTCTTGACAATGTATTGTATATATATCATACTATATACTTAAAAGAAAACAAGTACGCAGATTATGCGTACATAGTACGGTAAATAATACTTAGGAGACGATGGCATGTCAAAAATGACTTTTGAAGAATATCAACAAATGGTTGTGACAGAAAAATTTTGTACGGTAGATTGTCCCGTGCAGATGTTATTTAATATTTTTTCAAATAAATGGGTACTGCGAGTCCTTT
This sequence comes from Robinsoniella sp., assembly GCF_034124845.1. Classification (NCBI taxonomy): domain Bacteria; kingdom Bacillati; phylum Bacillota; class Clostridia; order Lachnospirales; family Lachnospiraceae; genus Robinsoniella; species Robinsoniella sp. Next base: position 3,271 of record NZ_JAWYAJ010000593.1, on the reverse strand, counting down.
TTGAATTGACACAAACCGACAGTTTGCGGTTCGGTCAATTAAAAAGTGCCATAGGCGGAGTAACAAACACAATGCTATCCTCTACATTAAAGACATTAGAGGAAGTGGGTTTTGTAGACAGAACACAGTTTAATGAAATACCTCCCCATGTTGAGTATTCTCTTTCTGAGAAAGGAAAAGCTTTGTATCCGATATTTCTTGAAATTATAAATTGGGCAGTAGATTATGGTATTTAAGAAAAGTTTTTGAAACAAATTGATTATTTATCTCAACTATGATACCAAAATTCATAAACTCCACCCGTAACATGGCAAACACCATTTCGGATTTGAACATCGGGCCGATTGCAGGCATAAATCATATGGTCACACCATTTGGGTAGATGAATAACCGCATTTGTATTAACGGGGATCGTAACTAACATACAATCCGTATCTGCTCTTTTTTCATATCGAACCTGAATCTTTCCTGTTATTGCCTGATATTCGCACTTTAACCAATTCAGACTCTTCACAGGTTGAGGCGCAATACGAATATTGCTAAAGCCATCATTGGATGTAATACCCGCTACTTCACTGTAGAACCATTCCACAATCTGCCCCATCATGTCATGGTTCCTGCTTCTGGCATCATCCCGCCAAAATTCTGGCAATGTAGTTTCTCCCTGTTGGATAAACCTGTAGTAACTCGGATGCTCCTCCTGCATTATCATATCCTGTATCAGATCATTCCTTCCAAGCCCGGCCAGGGTTCTGAATATAAAGCGCAGTCCGATTTCTCCTGAACAAAATCTGCCTTTGCTGGTAATTTGAATGAAGCTTTTTTCTACCGAAGTTCTCTTATCTTCAGGCACCATGTGGAAATACAATGGGATTGCCTGATTCGCCTGAGTTTTCTTTTTTTCTATGCAATCATATGCATCGTAGAACCATTGATCCATATCTTCCTCATATTTTAGTAGTGCTTTATTATAAGAGGATTTCACTTCAGAAGCTTTCATCTGATATTCCAATCCGGCTTCTCTGTATCCCATTTTATAGGAAAATTCAGAAAGCAGGCAGAGATCTTTAAATAAAAAGGCTGTCTCCAGATTCTCCCGGCATTCTCCCTTATTCTGCTGGATTCCCCAGTCTCCCAGTCCGTGACAGATAAAATGTTCATTGTCTGAATGCTGATAAATAATATTATAATTCTGATATTTATCATATTGGTAATCAACATATTTTTTAGCTGCATCGTAGTTCTCTCTGATCACCCTGTAATTCCCATAAAACTGACTCTGAATATCAGCCGCTAACAAAATGCTGCTGCCCCAGGGAATAATATCCCAAAAGCTGCCTTCCCCGCAATCTGTAATAAATTTCGCATATCTTGGTGCTATGGAAGGGATAAGACCGGTTGAGTATTCATGAGGAAAGCAACCGGTATCCAGGTCTCTCTCACCATCCTCGTATTGTGCTGCTCTCATGTCTGCGGAAATTTTTTCCCATAAGGTATCCACGTTCTTAAGATACATTATCGAAGGTCCCATCAGATGGTTTGGTTCCAGCCACCCCAGTTTTTCTATAGATGGGCAATCTGTATGTATATGGTTGAGATTGCTTTCCACAGCCATTTTTACAAGATTATGTATCTGTTCATACCGATTGTCCGAACAGGAAAAAGTCCCCGTATCTTCTGCAGACGATGTTACAAAATAACCTTTTACATCAATGATGCAGGGAAGGCTGACATTGTCATGTTCTCTGGTAACCCCCTCAACCATAACCCATCTACCGGCTGCATAAGAAAACTTTGGACGCCAGATTTCAGTATCTCTACTGCCTGAAAGAATATAATAACACCAGGTTTCTGTTGTTTTCTCACAGTTTCCTTCTGTATTTTTCTTCTCCACAGGAGTGATCTTGATTTTCTGCCCTTTCTTTCCTTTTACATGAATTTCGAACTGACCAGACATATTCTGACCAAGATCAAATACATAACAATTTTTTCCCTCCTCCGTAATCTGCTGGGTTTCATAAATTTTCTTTACTATTACCGGAGGATATAACATTGGGGTAAGGTGACCTTTAGGACGATCTTCTTCCATTAACTCTATTGCCTTATCTTTTGCAGGTCTCTGATACAATTCTCTGTATCCATACCACTTTCCCGCATCATAATCCTCTGAACCATAAACATTTGCCAGCAGTGTTGGACTCGGTGCGGTCCACCAGCTTCCATCTGTAACTACCTGCTGCTTACTTCCATCCAAATAATAAATTGTCATCTGTGCAATGCAGGTAAGATATTTCCCATATGGCTGATAGCGATGATTCAGTGTATAAAAATGTCTCTCTTCTAAGGTATCCCCAATATACCATCCATTTCCAACCTCTATACAAATGTTGTTTTCTCCGATACTTAAATGCTCTGTAATGTCATAAGTCTGGTAATGGACCTGCTTATGATAATCTGTCCATGAACCGTCCAGAACAGAACTGCCTGCCTTTTTTTCATTTATTACAGCTTCATACTGCCCCAAACCGCAGACTGATAAATAAGCCGCACGTACCTCTTTACCTACATTGAACATTTTCCCTGTGAAAAAAGGTTTCTTCGTCAGATTAGAAATCCATTTCCCACACCAGTCAGACCGGTCACAAACTCCGCTTATAAAATATGCCTTATCGCTTTTTTCCTTATATCCATTTTTATCTGTGATTTCAATAATCATCTCATACTTTTTATGGGTCTTTAAAGGAATTTCTGCTTCAATTCCGTTTTGCCGGCTGCTATATTGCATTTCGGAATCATATACCAATTTTTCACCTTCACTGATTGTTATACGATAAGCCTTCTGCTCATTTCCTGCATCTTTTTGGGTATATTCCCACTTAACTACAGGCACTCTTTCTATTCCCGCCTGAACTGCACAATTTTGAAGCTTTACCTGTACTGCTTTCATTTTTCAATCCTTTCTAAATCAATTTTTCTGGGCGCACTCATCCCTTCACTGCTCCGGCTGTCATACCTGCTACTATATATTTTTGTGCAATCAGGTAAACAATCAGAATGGGAATTGCAGTAAGTACCATATCAGCAAATACATAATTCCAATTACTAAAATATTTCCCATAAAAATTATATATTGTCAGAGGCATGGTATATTTAGACGGACTGCTTAAAAAATATAGCGGAAGCTGGAAATCATTCCACACATTCATCGCAAAGATTACACTGCTGGTGGCAATCACCGGTTTGAGCAGAGGCATTATGATGGTGAAAAATA
>NZ_JAWYAJ010000592.1:0-1906 GCF_034124845.1 Robinsoniella sp. | reverse complement strand
GATGACAAACCCCTGATTCGCAGATCCCTGATCGAGACCATTCAGTGGGAAGTCCTGGGATGTGAGATAGCGGGAGAAGCAGAGAACGGACTGGAAGCAAAGGAAGTGATCCGGAAGGTAAAACCCCATCTGATTATTTCGGACATTAAAATGCCGGGATTGGATGGTTTGTCTCTGACGGAATTTGTAAAAGAATTTCTGCCGGATACAAAAGTGATTATCATAACCGGATACCAGGAATTCGAATACGCGAAAAAAGCAATTCAGCTTGGCGTGTGTGATTTAGTTTTAAAACCCATTGACAATGGGGCGATGGAGGTAATTATTCAAAAAGCCATAGACAGTATCCGGGAACAGCTTCAAAAGGAACATTATCAGAGACAGCTCTTAGAAGAAAATGACCGGTATAAGATGAAAATTGACCGTTCCTTAAAGGCGCTTCAGAGCCAATTTCTCATGGAGGTGATCAAGGGCAGGCGTTCCCCTGACAGGATGGATGCGGATGAAACTGTAAACTTACATTTAGGAGAAAGAAATTTTTCTGTGATTCTGGCCAGAATCCGCTCCTCGGATCAGCAGGTAGTAAGAGAATCAGCCAATGTGGCTGTGAAGCTCATGGAACATTTTAAGGAAGCCTGCGATATGGGATTTGTGGATTTAATGGTAAATCAGGATCTGGTATTTATTGCGTTTCACCGTCCGGGTAAAAGTGCACGGGAACACCGTGTACAGATGAAGCGCTGTCTCTATGCAATGAATGACCGGCTGTTAAAGGAACAGGGCAGTGTCTGCTGTTTTGCGGTAAGCAGGATAACCAACGATGTGGCTAAATTAGAAGAATGCTATAAAAATACGGTGGAAATATTAAATCAAAACTATTTTACCGCAGAGGAGAACATTTTGTTTCAGACATCTGCAGCCTTAGCGGTGTCTCCGGATACGGGTTATCTTCTGAAAGAACTAAATCAGTTTTATGCAGATCTGGAACACATGGAAGATGGCGAGCGGGACCAGAAGGTTGTGGTGATGGTTGAAAAAATTGTGCAGGAGACAAAAGGGGATGAATTCCGGATTAAATGTATGTTAAGTGAAATCTGCATTACCCTGCTGCGCCACTATTCTGAAAAATTCCACAAGGATGATCTGAAGAAAAATACCAATAAAGTGATGGAGGAAATTAACGGATTCGTGGACATCCGTGACGCCAGGGAATATCTGGTGGATTTTATACGGGAGATTCGAAAGCATTTAAAGGAAGAAAACCGGCTGACCCATCCACTTGCCCAGGGAACCATGGATTATATCAGGCAGAATTATAAACAGAATATTACTTTGACACAGGTGGCGGATACTTTATCTGTCAATTCTTCTTATTTAAGCCGGTTGTTAAAAAAGGAGACAGGAGAGAATTTTGTAGATCTTCTTGCGGGATTTCGGATTGATATCGCCAAAAGACTTTTAGATGAACCGGGAAGTAAAGTGCTGGATGTATGCGAAAAGGCAGGATATAGCGACTATGCCTACTTTTATCAGGTGTTTAAGCGGGTGGAGAAGATTTCCCCAAGTGAATATAAGAAAAGAGGTAAAAGAATCTAATATATTGTCAAATCAGGCGTATGGTCTGGCAGGTCTTCTGTTGTTATAATAGCAGCATCAAATGAAGGAGGAAAGATTTTATGAAGAGAAAAGCGGCATTAGCGATGGCAATTTGTATGGCAGTTGGAATGTTAACCGGGTGCGGAGGACCTAAGGAAGCAGGAAAAGCTGGCGAAACGAAAGAGAGCGTTGCACAGGCGGATACAGTGGCAGATGCAGATGGCGGGGAAGCAAAAAACGAACAAGCAGAGGGCAGTGAAGCAAAGGAAGGTAATGATGGAGAAGAAGTAGTGGTTAGGATCTTCCATCA
>NZ_JAWYAJ010000591.1:0-12053 GCF_034124845.1 Robinsoniella sp. | reverse complement strand
TATACCGCAAAGTGGGGCGTGCAGATGGCGGGAATGAATTTTCAAACACGCTCTAATGCAATGTCTTGTTTTTTCCTGTGAGAAATGCTATCATAAATTCAGAAAAATAATTACCGGATTGTGGGGATACAACATTCAGGATAAGTAATAAAACAGGAATAGAATAACCTTTACATAAGGAAACTATAGAGTAAGAGAACAGATATATCATTACAATATAAAACGAAATAATTACAAAATAAAATGCAAAGGAGATTGTTATGAAGCTGAATGAAGAAATGGAAGAAAAACTTGTGCTGATCATACAGGCAGTACTTGGCGTTTTAATTATTGCATTATCTGTGAGAAACAGCGCGAAGATGCAGTCAGACAAAATGAAGAAGGTTTTGGATACTGATGCAAAACAGATCGGCAGACTGCATAAGAAAGAATATAAGTTACAGAAAAAGTTAATGTCCAGAAAATATAAAAATAAATTGAAAAGTCTGAAAACAAAATAGGGAAAATAGAGCAAGAACACTGAAAATGGGGTTCTTGCTTTTTTTTGTAACTACTTGCGGCTTATTGGCGATTATGATAAAATAAAGTCATCATGGAAAATTCTGCAGTTTTATAAGCAATAAGATAAAAAGGCAGGAAGGAAGAGAAAAGTCATTATTCAGTTGTCCTGGGAATGGGTCAGATTTTATCTGGCCATATCAGTCCCAGGAATTTTAAAGCTCGAATAATTGCAGGAAAGGAATCCCAAGATGAGTATATTAATTAAAAACGGCAGGGTGATTGACCCGGATACGAAGTTGGACGACCAGTGTGACATCCTGATTAAAGGTGACAAGATTGAAAAAGTAGGCAGGGATCTGAAAGAAAAAGCAGATACAACGATTGATGCTTCCGGTTATTATGTAATGCCCGGACTGATCGATATGCATGTACATTTAAGAGATCCGGGGTATACTTACAAAGAAACAGTTGAGTCTGGTGCATTAGCCGCAGCAAAGGGCGGATTTACAACTGTACTTGCCATGCCAAATACCAAGCCGGTAACCGACGATAAGACAAGACTTCGTTATGTCATGAATAAAGCAAAGACGAATTCGGTAATCCATGTGCTTCAGGTAGGCGCGATTACAAAAGGCCAGGAGGGATTGGAGCTGGCTGATATTGAAGGAATGATTGAAGCGGGTGCACCTGCCATCAGTGAGGATGGAAAATCCGTTATGAATTCCAGACTTTACCGCAAAGCGATGCAGATTGCTGCTGCTAATAATATACCGGTACTTGCTCATTGTGAGGATATTGATCTGGTGGAGGGCGGTGTTGTAAACGCAGACTGCCATACCAAAAAAATGCATTTAAAAGGAATTACCAATGCGGTAGAAGACGTGATTGTGGCAAGAGATATATTTCTGGCTAAGGAAACAGGAGCGGCACTTCATCTCTGCCATTGTTCCACCAAAGACAGTGTCAGGATGGTGGAAGAGGCAAAAGCGGACGGCGTCCGTGTAACTGCAGAAGTATGCCCACATCATTTTACCCTTACATCTGATGATATAAAGGAAAATGACGCAAATTATAAAATGAATCCGCCTCTTCGGACGAAAGAGGATCGGGAAGCTTTATTGATGGGATTAAAAAATAACGTGATGGATGTTATTGCCACAGACCATGCGCCCCACAGTGAAGAAGAAAAAGCAAAATCCATAGAACGTGCGCCGTTTGGAATTACAGGACTTGAGACAGCGGTGGCATTGACAATAACTGAACTTATAAAAAAGGACATCATTACCCCAATGCAGATGGCGGAGAAAATGAGCTACAATCCGGCGAAGATAGCGGGACTGGCGGACCGTGGATCACTTGCAGAAGGAAAAGCTGCAGATATCGTGTTAATTGACCCGGATGAGGTCTATACGATCAATAAAAAAGATTTTGCTTCAAAAGGGAAAAACACACCGTTTGACGGAAGACAAGTATCCGGCAGGGTTAAAGTAACCATCTGTGACGGTGAGATCGTATATAAGGATAAATAATCAGATAAACCAGGAGGAATGGAAAGAATGATTCAGAAATTAATAAGCAAAATACAGAAAACAAACGCACCGATCGTAGTAGGATTAGACCCAATGTTAGGCTATATTCCAGAGCATATTAAAACGAAAGCATATGCAGAATTCGGTGAGACATTAGAAGGAGCTGCAGAGGCTATCTGGCAGTTTAACAAAGAAATTGTGGATCACACCTATGATATTATACCGGCTGTTAAACCACAGATTGCTATGTATGAGCAGTTTGGTATCGAAGGATTAAAGGCATTTAAAAAGACCGTAGATTATTGTAAGGAAAAAGACCTGGTAGTAATTGGAGATGTAAAAAGAGGCGATATCGGTTCCACATCGGCAGCATATGCAGTGGGACATTTGGGAAAAGTACAGGTGGGAAGCAAAACCTATACAGCTTTTGATGAAGACTTTGCAACTGTGAATCCATACCTTGGTTCCGACGGGATTAAGCCATTTATCGATGTCTGCAAAGAAGAGAAAAAAGGGTTATTCATCCTTGTAAAAACGTCTAATCCGTCCAGCGGGGAATTCCAGGATCAGCTGGTAGGAAATAAGCCCCTCTATGAGTTAGTGGGTGAAAAAGTTGCTCAGTGGGGTGAGGAATGCATGGGTGATTCTTACAGCTACATCGGAGCCGTTGTGGGTGCAACCTATCCCGAGATGGGAAAAGTTCTTCGTAAAATCATGCCAAAAACTTATATTCTGGTACCGGGTTATGGTGCGCAGGGTGGTAAGGGCGCAGATCTGGTACATTTCTTCAACGAAGATGGTCTGGGGGCTATCGTAAATTCTTCCAGAGGAATCATTGCTGCTTACAAACAGGAACAATATGCAAAATTTGGAGCAGAAAATTTTGGTGAGGCTTCCAGGGCAGCCGTAGAAGATATGGCTGCAGATATTGACGGCGCTTTAAAGAACCGGGGATAGTGTCGCCCAGGGTATTTACGCCGGGTGCACCAAAGCCAGGCTGAAGTAATAAAATGTGGTATTCAAACACGCCAGAGCATGTTTGAAAATTCATTCCCGCAAAGCATTTTTCAAACACGCTCCAGGAGTCAGAGAGGAAATAACATGGCAGAAAAAATTAAGGAAAAAAGCAGAATTATCAGTCAGGAAAAAATAGCCGGAGATGTTTACAGTATGTGGCTGGATTCTGAACAGATAACGAAAAACGCTAAACCAGGACAGTTTATATCGGTATTCAGCAGGGACGGCAGCCGTCTGCTGCCAAGACCGATCAGTATCTGTGAAATAAATAGAGAACAAAATGCGCTGCGGATCGTCTACCGCGTAGTGGGGAAAGGTACCAGTGAGTTCTCCGGATTAACAAAAGGCAGCGAGATCGAAATTATGGGACCGCTTGGAAATGGGTTCCCGCTGGAACGCATGGAAGAAGGCAAAAAGGCATTTTTAATCGGCGGGGGTATCGGGATTCCGCCTATGGTGCAGCTGGCAAAGGAATTAAAAGGGGAAAAACAAGCCATTATGGGTTACCGGGATGAGCTGTTCTTAACCGAAGAATTAGACAATTATGCAAAAGTATATATCGCTACAGAAGACGGCAGTGAAGGCACAAGAGGAAATGTGCTGGATGCAATCAAAGAAAATGGACTTACAGCAGATGTGATCTTTGCTTGTGGCCCAACTCCAATGCTTCGTGCACTGAAATCATACGCAGAGGAAAATGATATCGAGTGCTGGCTCTCATTAGAGGAGAAGATGGCGTGCGGTATTGGTGCCTGTCTGGCATGCGTATGCCAGTCAAAAGAACTGGACGAACATTCCCAGGTACACAACAAACGGATCTGTAAAGACGGACCGGTATTTTTATCAACAGAAATTGAATTGTAAAACCGTAAATGCGGCAATCACTTTCGCAATACCGAATATAGAGCCGCAGTAAATGCGCCACTGAAGGAAAAAGCGAAAGAAAATCATTTTCGCAATACCGAATATAGAGCCGCAGTAAATGCGTAACTGGAGGAAATTATGATAAATACAAGTGTAGAAATTGCCGGGGTACAATTTAAAAATCCTGTTATGACTGCATCCGGAACCTTTGGTTCCGGTTCTGAATACAGCGAATTTGTGGATTTAAATACCCTGGGAGCAGTAGTAACCAAGGGTGTGGCAAATGTGCCGTGGGCTGGTAATGCCACTCCCAGAATTGCAGAGACTTATGGAGGAATGATTAATGCCATAGGACTGCAGAATCCGGGAATGGAAACTTTCTGCAAAAGAGATATTCCGTTCTTAAAGCAGTTTACAACGAAGATCATTGTAAATGTCTGCGGAAAAACCACAGAGGATTACTGTCAGGTAGTAGAGCGCCTTGCGAATGAGCCAGTGGACCTTCTGGAGATTAATATTTCCTGTCCAAATGTAAAAGAAGGCGGGATTGCTTTTGGACAGGACCCAAAAGCAGTGGAACAGATAACCAGAGAAGTAAAGAAGAGGGCAAAGCAACCAATCATCATGAAACTAAGTCCCAATGTAACAGATATTACGGTGATGGCTAAGGCAGCTGAAGCAGGTGGAGCAGATGCACTGTCCCTGATCAATACTCTCACAGGGATGAAGATCAATGTGCAAAAAAGATGCTTTGCCCTGGCGAATAAAACAGGCGGGCTTTCGGGTCCTGCAATAAAGCCGGTAGCTGTTCGTATGGTCTATCAGGTGGCAAATGCAGTCAAACTTCCGATAATCGGAATGGGTGGAATAGCTACTGCAGAAGATGCACTGGAATTTATACTTGCAGGTGCATCCGCAGTTTCAGTTGGAACCGCTAATTTTTATAATCCTGCAGCAACTGCAGAGATTGTAAAAGGCATAGAAGATTATATGACTGAAAATAAAATTGATGATATACGGGAGTTAATAGGAGCGGTACAATAATTCTCTGTTAAAATATGGGATAGAGGTAGCTGTCAGTGTGACAGCTGCTTTTTATTATATAGGGAAGCATCATCCTGACAATCAATTAAAAAATATTCGTTTCTTTACGATGATTGGATATGTGGACAATTTCTTTAAGCAGATTGATTGAAAGTAAATAGAAAATATGATAGAATCAGTAAGAATATTTAATATTCTGCCCTGCCTGATGAAAATGATACGGCACAATGGTGCGGCAAGCTGATAAAGAGATTAGAAAAAGGCTAAAAAGCCTATGATAATGGAGGTTAATGATATGGAAGCATACAAACAGGAGTTTATAGAATTTATGGTAGATTGCCAGGTATTAAAATTTGGTGATTTTGTAACGAAGAGCGGAAGAAAAACACCATTTTTCGTAAATACAGGATTTTATCGTACCGGGGCACAGCTGCGCAAGCTGGGAGAATATTATGCGAAGGCAATTAACGAAAAATTTGGTTTTGATTTTGACGTTTTATTTGGTCCTGCATACAAGGGAATCCCACTTACGGTAGCAACAACGATGGCAATCAGTGAATTTTATAGCAAAGACATCCGCTATTGTTCAAACCGTAAAGAAGTGAAAGACCACGGAGACAAAGGAATTCTTCTGGGCAGCCCAATTAATGATGGAGATAAAATTGTGATTATCGAGGATGTGACCACTGCAGGTACATCGATTCAAGAAACACTTCCAATTATCAAAGCACAGGGTGCAGTAACTCCGCTGGGATTAGTCGTTTCCGTAGACCGTATGGAAAAAGGACAGGGAAGCAAAAGTGCCCTTCAGGAAATTCAGGAGACATATGGATTAGAAACAACAGCGATTGTAACAATGGCTGAGGTAGTAGAACATCTGTATAATAAAGAGTATAAAGGCAAAATTATTATTGATGATGCCTTAAAAGCTGCAATAGATGCATATTATGTACAGTACGGAGCAGAATAATTAAGCGCGGTAAGCGCTGAAATATAAAAGGAGGCTATACCATGAATGAGAAGATTTACAAAACAATGAGCAATGCAGGCGCAGGCAATATTGTAGTTGGAATTACTGTTATGGTAACAGGAGTTGCAAGCGGAATCTTGTTAATTGTACATGGAGCAAAGCTTTTGAGGGCAAAAAAGAATGTAATGTTTTAACATCGAGGTATTTTTGTGAAAAAAGAAACCAAAAGAAAGATTAAGTGGATAAGTGTAATTTTATTTATCATATACCTTATCCTACTGACATACTTCCTGTTTTTTGCAGAAAGCTATGGCAGAGTATTATCAGAACGGGAATACAGTTATAACTTACAACCCTTAAAAGAGATTAAACGCTTTTGGATATATAGAGAACAGCTTGGATTCTTTGCAGTGTTTACAAATATTATTGGAAATGTGCTGTGTTTTGTTCCGTTTGGTGCGATTTTTCCGGTACTGAACCGAAAGACGAGACATTTTGTGGTGATTGTCCTGCTGAGCTTTCAGTTCAGTTTAATTGTAGAATGCATCCAGCTTATTTCAAAGGTGGGAAGTTTTGATGTAGACGACCTTTTATTGAATACCATTGGCGGTATGATTGGTTATCTGGTGTTTTGCGTTTGTAACAGAGTGAGGAGAAATATATATGGCTAGGAAACCAATGTATTCATTTGCTGAAAAAAGACATTCGAAACGGGGAATTACAGCTTCCGTCCTGGGAGGAGTATCCTTTCTGATTTTCTGCGTACTGGCTTATCTGTCCTTTTATTTCAGAGGACAGGGAGGGCAGTACCTGGGAGCCATCGGACTGACAGCCATGATTATGTCCTTTTCAGGATTAATTCTAGGCTTTTTAAGCTTGACGGAAAAGAATTCCATATCTTTTTTTCCGAAGCTTGGGGCAATCTTAAATGGTGTTATTTTTCTAGGATGGGTAGCAATATTTTTGATTGGAGTAGGAAAGTAGGCGAATAAAATGAACAGATTAGAAGCCCAGATGAATTTTATCATGGAAGTGGATAAATTAAAAAAAATCACCAGGCAAAGTTATCTTTCAGATGGCAGCAGGCACGAAAATGATACGGAGCATTCCTGGCATCTAGCCATGATGTGTGCAATCTTGAGTGAACATGCCAATGAAGAAATTGATGTTTTAAAAACAATTACAATGGTATTAATCCATGATATCGTTGAAATAGATGCCGGTGACACTTATGCTTATGATGAAAAAGGAAATGAAAGCAAGCGTGAGCGTGAAGTGAAAGCGGCAGACCGAATCTTTAACCTGCTTCCGGAGGATCAGGCTGCTTATATGCGGGATTTATGGGAAGAATTTGAACTGGCTGAGACACCGGAAGCAAAATTTGCCCTGACCCTGGATAAAGTACAGCCGGTGATGTTAAATGATGCATCAAAGGGCAAGGCCTGGAGAGAACATGAAGTAAGAGAAAAGCAGATAATGGACCGGAATAAGGATACCCACAGAGGTTCTGAGACTATCTGGGAATTCTGCGAAGAAATCATAGACCGGAACATTGCAAATGGTAATATTAAGACCGGACAGTAGTGGAGTAAAGGAGGATGTTATGGATCTGGACGAAGAGAAAATTTATCAGGAACGTTATGACCTTTGCATGGAGCGAATTGCCCAAATTGCATCAGAAGAAACAGTAGCGGCACCCTTTGTTGATTATTTTCAAAAAATGGCGTCATTTATCATGCAAATGAAAGAACTGTTTGAGAAAATACGCAGCAGGGAACCGGAAGGATACAGCTGTGAACAGTGGGAAGAATTAAATCATTCCTTATATGAAGATATTCTTCCTGAAAATTATGCCGACAGCTATGGAAATCCAGATTATGCAGTCAGGAAACTGGGAGAAATTCACGGCAGAATATTAAGCTTTCTCTACACAGAACTACGGGGGATGATTGCGTTTGCCTTTGAAGGCAGAATGTGGGACATGGTAATTATCTGCGAAGTGTTTATTGAGATCTATAATTGTTTTGAGGAAGAAGAACTGCCTGCTTACAAGAAAATCCAGCAGGTCATTTACTGGTTTATCAGTGATTACAGTGATTTGACAGTAACCAGAAGAATACAGGAATCCATTGATCCGGAGCTTGATTTTGCAGTGCAGCTTATTATGAATGAAGATTTATCGGATCTTCGTTACCTCTATAAGTTCGGTGAATATATCACGGATAATGAAAGAAAAACAGCGGCATATTTAAATTCCCTGGATCAGGAGACGATTGATCTCATGGCATCTACCTATACAGAAGGATACCGTATTGGATTCGAAAAAGCGAAAATTGATTTGTCTGCTAAAGAAACCGTAAATATTCGTTATAATCTGGGATTTGAAAGAATGATTCGTGCTGCTATACAAAACTTTGAGAAGATGGGGCTTCGTCCGGTGATCTACCGCGCTGCGGTGAACAGCATTAATAAACGCCAGCATCTGCGGATTGGTTACTATGGTGCTATTCCGAACAAACAGTTTGACTATGATCACAGAGCGGATCAAGCAATTTATCTGGATAAACCATTTGTAGAGCGGAAATTGGGCGTTCTCCGAACAGCCTATGAAAAGTTTAAAGACCTGGCAAACCGCCATGCGGGACCTGCCTGCGTTGAAATTTTTGGAGAACAGCCATTTATACCGGAGAATAAGGCAGCTGCTTATCATATGTCCGAGAAGCAGGAAAAGCTAACGGTATTCTATAGCAATGAATCTTCCCAGATCACAAACCGCTATATAAAAGGTGATGAGCGCAGTTTTACAATCATAGCATTTCCGATCCCGGAGATAGGGGAGCAGTTCGAAGAAATATTCCGGGAAATAATTAAAGTGAATACCCTGGACTATCTGTTATATGAAAGAATACAGCAGACGATAATAGAGGCTTTGGACCAGGGAAGCTATGTGCATATACTGGGCAAGGGAGAAAATCATACGGATTTAAATGTTCAGCTCCATGAGCTTCAAGATCCTGCGATACAGACAAATTTCGAAAACTGTGTGGCAGATGTCAATATACCGGTGGGCGAAGTATTTACTTCACCGCAACTCGCTGGTACATCCGGGGTTCTTCAGGTTAAAGAAGTTTATCTGGGTGAACTGCAGTTTGTGGATTTATCCATTACATTTGAAGACGGGATGATCACAGATTATACATGTGGTAATTTTGAAAACGAAGAAGATAACAAGCGCTACATTTTAGAAAATGTATTGTACCACCGTGAAACACTTCCTATGGGGGAATTTGCCATTGGGACCAATACCACGGCCTACGCAGTGGCAAGAAAATATAAGATAGCAGATAAGCTCCCAATTCTCATAGCGGAAAAAATGGGACCTCATTTTGCTGTGGGAGACACTTGCTACAGCTGGTCTGAAGACATCACGGTGCATAATCCGGATGGCAGGGAAGTCATAGCCAAAGATAACGAAGTTTCTATCTTACGGAAAGAAGATATCGGAAAAGCATATATGGGCTGCCATACAGATATCACCATACCGTATGATGAATTACAGTTGATTGAGGTAGTAAAACCGGATGGTACAAAAACAGAGATTATCCGTGACGGAAAGTTTGTGTTAAAAGGTACAGAGGAGTTAAATCAAGCTTTGGACGAATAGAATGCTGACTGTAGGTACGGAGCGATATGAAAATTAAGATCGTTCCATACCCGCAGTTTTTTTATATTGCAACAGATAGTAAGGGGAAATAGTTAGAAATAAGATCCTGTATAAGGGCAGCTCTAAAATTAAACACACAAACAATAAGCAAAGTTTAAAAAAGTAGTTGACTTTACAAATAACATTTGATAAGATATCTATATCTTAGTAGTTCTGGCAATTCTGCCAAATATTCACAAAGAAAATAAAATGCATATAGTATGCAGCATAATTTTAAAGTGCTGTCTTTTGATAAGGAAATACCGGGGGAATAAATTTTCAAACATGATTTAGTCTGTAAAAATTCTAATCTGTCAATCTGCACATCTTTTAAAGAAAAGGAAGCGTATATTTTGATACAGGTAATTATGAGCATTCCTTCCGGATTATTGATTTCCTACTAAAGAGAGGCGCTTAGAAGCGGAGGGTAGATGGAATGTAGAAAACAAGTGGCGGATGGACAGGTTCATAGAACAGTGATGCTTCCAACGGTAGATTTTTGCTTTAAAGAGTTAATGCTAAATGAAAGAGTCCGCAAAAGCTTTATCGCAGCATTATTGGATAAAACGCCAAAAGATATCAGAGAAGTTAAACTTCTTCCTACTATATTAAGGAAAGAGTATAAAGATGATAAGGTTGGAATCTTAGATGTACGGGTGGTTTTTAATAATGATGCACAGATTGATATCGAAATGCAGGTTGGTCCGTTTGACTATTGGGCTGAGCGAACCGTTTTTTATCTGTGCAGAATGTATACGGAACAAATTAAAGAAGGGGATTCCTACGGAACCCTTATGAAGTGCATTCACATTGGGATACTGGACTTTAAATTATTTGATGACATGGAGAATTTTTATTCTTCCTTTCATCTAAGGGAAGATTCCAGCGGATATTTATATACGGATCAGTTGGAATTTCATATACTGGAATTGCCCAAAATACGGGAAAGAGCATATCCGGACAGTGCAATTTACCAGTGGGCAAAGTTTTTAAGCGGGAAAAACGAGGAGGATTTTAAGGAAATGGCTGAGAAAAATGAAGATATCAAGGAAGCTTATGAAATATTAATGCATCTGAGTGAGGATGATAAGAAACGCATGGAGTATGAAGCCTGGGAGAAGGCGCTGAGAGATTATAATCACCAGATGTACTGGGCAGAAAGAAGAGGTCTGGAACGCGGTCTGGAACGGGGAATTCAACGTGGTGTAAATGAAGGAAAAAAAGAAATGGCCTTAAAATTACTGAAAGAAAATATTCTAGTCGATCTGATTGCTCTGGCAGCAGGTGTATCAACAGAGCAAGTAGAGATCTGGAAAAATGAGAATTTGTCAACACACCATGCTATATAAAGGAATCATTGGATTTTACCTTTCGGTATTCCGTGGGTGAGATCCCCATCTGCTTTTTAAATATTTTTGTATAGTAACAGGGATTGGAAAAGCCTGACATTCCCGAAACTTCCGTTACCGTATGATCGGTATCCAAAAGGAGGGGCAGACTTTGTTCAATCCGATAGGATAATAGATAGTCAAAAAGGGATTCGTTCATATGTTTTTTAAAAAAGCGACAGCACTCACTTCGGCATAAACCAGCGGAAGAGGCAATATTTTCTAAAGTGATTTTTTCCGCATAGTGGCTGTGAATAAAGGAAAGTATTGATTTCAGGCGCTCTATATTTTTTACTTGTGAAGAAACGTTGCTGTTAGGGGCAGGATTATGATTTTCGCAGATCAGAATCCAGATATGATACAAAAGCATCTGCATACGCATTTCCCATACAGGCGGTTTCTCACAGCTAAGCTGGTACAGGGAAGAAAGGTCATCCAGTATTTCTGCATGCCAGGGTACATTACGTGTAAAATGCAGTGAAGATAAACGGGAATCTTTCAAGATAGTTTCCACATACTTTTCATGAATGAGACTGGAGTCATACCCGTAAAGTGCACGTGGATGAAACGTCGTAGAAATATAAGTGCAGTCCGACGCATTGTGCATATGACCGGTATGCAGTGTGTTCCCATTACCGAAGAGACCTTCCCCTTCCCGGATATGATAAAGTGTTTCGTTAATCTGGTAGTCCATTTCCCCCTTCAAAACAAGGGTCATTTCAATTTCCGGATGCCAATGCCATAAAAAGGAACCGCTTTCATATTGGGAAAGAACTTCAAAACTGACATAGACTGGAAAATTGTAGTTGCCGTGAAGTTTTAATTCTCTCTGGTCTGTATTTATTGCAATCTGCATAATCTGAATTCCTTTCTCCGGGTGAGGTAAAATCTGCGTTTTATCTTACAAATTGGCATCATTATTACTGGTACTTCAACGAACGCTTTATATGTGTTCTATATAAAGGTATTATATTTGGGTTTCGCTGAGTAAGGACGCTTTGTATAAGACAGGTAGTGTACGAAAAGATGGGCGTGGG
>NZ_JAWYAJ010000590.1:0-9261 GCF_034124845.1 Robinsoniella sp. | reverse complement strand
ACCGAGGCAACAGTACCATGGGATATGACAAAAAGCCATATAAAATCAAACTGGATGAAAAGACAGATATGTTTGGATTTGGTGAAAACAAACATTGGGTTCTTCTGGCAAACCATTTGGACGGCGCCCTGATGCGCAATAAGCTGGCATATGAATTGTCGGGATTCCTGGGTATGCCTTATATGCAGTCGACAGATGTGGTATTGATCATGAATGGAAGATATGACGGGATCTATCAGTTCTGTGAGCAGATCAGGGTGGATTATAAGTCGGGTAACCGCGTAGACATTTATGATTGGGAGAAAGCATCAGAGAAATTTGCAGGTGCAATAGCAAAGGCAGAAGGGTTTGACAAGAGTGCGAAAGCAGATTTGGAAAATGCGATGCTTGTGGATATGACGTGGGCATCTACTCACGAGGTGTATTTCAATGGTATTACTTATGATCTGGATAATGAAAACTATGGTATTAACATTCCGGAGTTGTCAGGTGGATTTTTAATAGAAATGGATTCATACTATGATGAGAAGTCCAAATTCAAAACAAAGCTTCAGCAGCCGTTGATGTTTAAAAGTCCCGAATATGTGTATACAAATTCAGATTTGATGCAATATACCAGCAATTATATGGATGCTTTTGAAAATGCAATTCAGTCCTATGATTTTTCAGATATCTGGAATAAAAACAAGGTAAGCTACTCTCAGCTATTCGATATGGATTCCCTTGTAAAGTTTTGGCTGGTAAACGAATTGTTTATGAACGAAGATGCCATGAAGAAAAGTACGTATATGTATAAGGATTTAGACGGTCTTTTTTACATGGGTCCAATCTGGGACATGGATTGGTCTTCAGCGTCGGATGTCAGCGCTACCAATTTTCCAAAAGAGTGGCAGACTTTTCATTTTAATGCAGACGGGCAGAGTACCCAGTGGTATAAATATATAACCAAGGATCCTTACTTTGCCATAAAAGCAAGAGAACTGTATCTGGAACTCCGAGAAACTTATCTACAGGATCTCATTGATACGAATGGTATCATAGATGCAAACAGCAATTATTTAAGCCGTGCAGCCCAGGCAAATACAGAGAGATGGAATGGCAGCGGAGGGTTTCCATACGGTGGATATGATTATCAGGTTGAAAAACTGAAAACATTTCTCACAACAAGAATTTCCTGGCTGGATGAGCAGTTCGCTACTGTAGAATCACTGATGGCTTCCTGGAATACAGATAGATTGGATGACAGCATAACAGGAGAATTAGATGTCTCACAAAATAATAGCAACACAGCGTCTGTTACCGTGCCAAAGGAGATTACAGAATTGTCATTGACTGTAAATGGCATCTATGCAGGCGGCGGGAAAGTGAAAGACGGCAAGATAACGGTCAGCTTTGATGACAGTTTCGTGAAGCTTGGCGACAACGCTGAGAATATTGTTGTCTATTGTGGAAAAGATAGGAATAATCAGACATACTATCAATATCAGTCTTTTACAAAAGAAGCAGAGCCTGTAATTACCAGTTATCAGATCTCAGTAACAGCATCAGAAGGTGGCAGAGCTTATATCCAATCCGAAGAAGGGGAACTGACTGGAATGGAAGTACAGGAAGGCAGTGAAGTCACGGTATTGGCAGCTGCAGATGTAGGCTATGAGTTTAATGGCTGGTATGAAGATGCGGTAAGTGAAGAACAAAAAGTATCCTCAGAGGCGGCTTATCATTTTACAGCATCGGCAGACAGAAAATTATTAGCTGAGTTTCGGAAGATGGAGGAGCAGCCAAAGCCTGACCCGGATCCCAATCCACAGCCGAAGCCTGATCCAGAGCCGGAGCCAAAACCGGAGCCAAAGCCGGAACCCAAGCCGGAGCCAAAGCCCGAACCCAAACCGGAACCCAAGCCGGAGCAAAAGCCAGAACCGGCAGTATCAAAACCCGCCCGGTTAAAAGGTACTTCTATTCAGGCATCCAGCCTGAAGCTGACTTGGAAAAAGGCTTCAAATGCTGTTTCTTATAAGGTTTATCGTTCAGAAAAGAAAAATGGAACATATAAATTGCTGGCTGAGACGAAGAAGACCAGTTACAAAGATACGAAAGTAGTTCCGAAAAAAACCTACTATTATAAAGTGCAGGCTGTTAATAAAAGCTCTGAAAAATATTCCACAGTTACAAAACTAAAAACAAAACCCCTTTTGGCACCCAGGATGAACCTGGAATCAACAAAAAAGAAGCAGGTCAAAATATTCTGGAAGAAGGTTGCCGGAGCAAAAAAATATGTGGTTTACCGTGCAGATAAAGAAAAAGGCAAATATAAAAAGGTTGCAGTAACCACAAAAATAAGCTATAAAGATAGAAAGAGAATAAAATCAGATAAAACGTATTATTACAAAGTCCGCGCTTATCATTCGAAAACAAGCGATGGAAGCATATCAAAAGTAAAATTAGTAAAAGTAAAATAAAGACCCCAGAGGATTATTAAAATGGAACAGACGAAAAATTTAGGCATCTACATTCATATACCTTTTTGCATCCGTAAATGTGCATATTGTGATTTCCTGTCTTTTGCATCCGAAGAGGATACCAGAAAAAAATATATTCAATCACTGATCTCTGAAATACGGAAGTGGGAAGATGCAGAAAGATGGCATATTACCTCCATATTTATAGGAGGAGGGACGCCCTCGGTGTTAAAGAAAGAGGAGACAGCGGGGATATTGGAGGCAGTATACAACAGGTTCCAGGTGGATGATGATGCAGAAATTACTACGGAAGCCAACCCCGGTACGCTTACAAAGGACAAGCTGTACGCCTACCGGGAACAGGGGATTAACCGGCTAAGCCTGGGGCTTCAGTCTGTTCACGACCAGGAATTAAAACTGCTTGGCAGAATACACACTTATGAAGATTTTCTAAAAGGTTTTCACATGGCAAGAGAAGCAGGATTTTCAAATATAAATGTGGATTTAATGTCGGCACTGCCGGGACAGACCGTGGATTCCTGGAGGGAAAGCCTGATCAAAATATTGCGTCTGAAAGCGGAACATGTCTCAGCCTACAGCCTTATTATAGAAGAGGGGACTCCGTTCTATGAGAAGTATGCCGAGGATGCAAGACTGCGGGATCTGGGAGAAGACTGCCGAATACTTCCGACTGAAGAGAATGAACGCAGCATGTACTATGAGACGCGGCGCTTAACCGGGGAGTATGGGCTTGAACAGTATGAGATTTCCAATTATGCAAAACCCGGATATGAATGCAGGCACAATCAGGCATACTGGCTGCGTCAGGATTATCTGGGGTTTGGCCTTGGTGCCTCATCACTGATTGATAATGTACGTTTTCGCAATACAGCAGATTTGAAGGAATACAGCCAGGGATTATTTGAAAAAGAAGAAAGAGAGGTGCTTTCTGTACAGGAACAAATGGAAGAAACCATGTTCCTGGGACTACGTATGAAAGACGGGGTGTCCATGGAAACATTTGAAAAGGTTTTCCATACTCCATTTTCTGCTGTCTATGGAAAGACAGTTCTCGACTTGAAAAAAGAAGGGCTGGTGCAGACAGAAGAGGAGAGACTTTTCTTGACGGAGAAGGGATTTGATTTAAGTAATTATACACTGGCGCAGTTTTTGCAATAGGGTGCGATACAGCAGACCTGCCTGCGGTATGCAGGGGTATAAGTTTGGTAAACCAGATTTTTGACTGCAAAATATAACCAAATTTCTGAAGGAAATTAATTAAATTTTAAAGAAATGTTAAATAGTGGTTGAAAAGTTGTAATATATTGTGTATAATTAGCTCGTAACTTTGAAATGGAGTATGAAGAAAACAAGGGAATTTATATGAACAAAAAGGTTAAAGTTTTAATTTTGATGTGTTGTCTAGTAATTGGCATGATAATACCAATGAAGCCGGAAGCAGCGGCTGCCTCCACACTAAAGATTCGCGGACATAAATATCCGGTATCACACAAGTTAGGATCCAGCTATTCACTAAAGGGAATGATCTCATCTAATTACAGGATCAAAAGGATAACCGCTGGAATATACAATTCTTCTGGTAAGAAATCGTATTATAAGAGTAATATTTATCCGAATACGTTAAGTTACAATCTGGCGTACTCACCGGCTGATTATGCTTTACAGTTTGACCGGTTAAAAAAAGGTAAATACTTATACAAGGTTACGGCAAAAGATGCGTCTGGGAAGTCCAGAACTTTAGTGAAAAAGACATTCAACGTTGTTACGAAGACTTCGAAGCTGAAAATTTCAAGTCCGGTACCAAGTTCCGATTTCGCGATCAATGCAGGTGGGTACTATACGGTAGGCGGGACGATTAAATCGAATTACAAGATTACGAATGTGACAGCAAAGGTTACGGATGCAGGAGGGGCTACCAAGTTCTCCAGATCAGTAAAGCCAAATACCAAGACTTTTAAGATTGGTTTTGAAATTGACGGTGCGATGTCATTTAATACACTCCCGGCAGGTACTTATAAGTATATTGTAACTGCAAAGGATAAATCAGGAAAATCCAAGACATTAGTGAAAAGGAATCTGACTGTAAAAAGCAATACACCATCAAATCCGGATAATGGTTCAAACGGAGGTTCTTCAGGAGGCAGCAGTTCAGGAGGAAGTTCCAGTGGATCAACAGCTAATTTTGTTCAGAGAACGGTTCCGCCGGATTTGAATAATGGAAGCTACTATTCAGGACTCTACAATATTTACTTTAATTTTGATTATCTGGCACCAACGGGTAAGAAGACAAGCGGTGGTTATAACAGAGGAAATTGTACCTGGTATGCATGCGGAAGAGCAAGAGAAGTGTTACTTCAGGCTGGGAAAATAACCGATATGACCATTTTCAAAAATGCTTCTGACCCTGTAGGCATTTGGAATTTGAATAAAAAAGAACAGGTATATGCATATGGTTCCACTCCAAAGGTTGGTTCATTAGTGGTTTTTGATTACAACTCTTCAGGAGATGCACATATCGCAATGGTAGAGGCAATTATCAATGGTGTACCATACGTATCCGAATCAGGATACAGCATGAGCAGCAAAAAACCAACAGCTACCAATATATCTTTCCATTATGGAAATATGTATGAATGGGGCGCAGGAAGAAGAATCTTAGGATACATATACTTAATATAAGCAGTTAAATTTGAAATGCCTTAGCACAGACCAAACGGTTTTTGCTAAGGCATTTTATTATGAATGAAAAATCTGATCGGTCAGGTATTGATGTATGGATTTTGAAGTGTCCTGGGTATAATGCAGTCCGTCAACCGTATCAAAACCATTCTGAATCAGGTAGTTGTAGCAGTCCAGGTAACGGGTGCTGAATATTTCCTGCAGGGAGCCGTTAAAATTCTGGATCTGTGCATTTGTGATTCCTTTGGTTTTTTCTTCATTTACCGGATTCACAGACATAAAATAAAAAGCTGCATCGGGGTAGGTTTGAATCAGTTCCTTATATAAGGTCAGATAAAGACTGATATTTTCCACATCATTTACCCCCAGATTGAAGACTACTGTTTCAGACGGGGATTCGGCAAGTGTGCTTTTTAATTCCGTCAGCCCGGTTTCGCTAAACCATTTGTAACCTTCTCCCTCTTTTGCAATATATACAGTAGAATCATCAGAAGATTTCATGGCCTCTTTCATGGCAACGGTACGGGAATCCCCTACCAGAATAAAAGAGGTATTGCTGTTTGATGCGTCGTTGTTTTTAGCCTGATCGGGATTATTGTTATTCCCCAGTTGTCTGTCTGCGCTTTTAAGAGCGTTATTTCCTCCATTCAGGGCGTTTTCATAAAAAGGGAGGTATTTCTTCAGAGGATTTGTATCTTCCATCATATAGAGCGTCAGAATGGCGGACAGCGCCAGCAGAGCTGCTATAGATAAGGATGCAAAAATCACAATCAGTGTATTTCCTTTTTTCATAATGTTCATGCTGCCGGGAAGGCAGTATCCTTTCCTATAGATTGTTGAAATTTCCTATACTATTTTATCTATAAATGTCAAATAGTTCAAGCTTTTTTAAATCCACAAGAATATTTGTTAAATATAAAAATTAAAATAATTTCTAAAAAAAGTATAAATACTATTGACAAAAAAAAGGCAGAGTGCTATTTTATGTACATAGATGTTAGCACTCCACTCAGACGAGTGCTAACAACAACATAAAAGGAAGGAGGATTTAAGGATGCAGCTGGATGAAAGAAAGACGAAAATTCTTCACGCCATTATTAAAACGTATCTGGAGACCGGAGAACCGGTAGGGTCCAGAACGATATCTAAGTATGCAGATTTGAATCTGAGTTCCGCAACAATTCGCAATGAAATGTCAGATCTGGAAGAATTGGGGTATATTGTTCAGCCTCACACTTCAGCTGGCAGGATTCCTTCGGATAAAGGTTACCGGCTATATGTTGACCGGATGATGGAGGAAAAAGAGCGGGAAGTTACCGAAATGAAAGAACTGATGATTCAAAAGCAGGATAAGATGGATCTGGTGTTAAAACAGGTGGCAAAGGTTCTGGCATTAAATACGAACTATGCTACCATGATTACGGCACCTCAGTATCACCGGACGAAGCTTAAGTTCATTCAACTGTCCATGGTAAGCGATGATCAGATACTGGCCGTCGTTGTGACAGAAGGTAATGTTGTCAAGAATAAGATGCTTCATATAGAACACTGCCTGGATAATGAAACTATCCTGAAGCTGAATATTTTACTAAACACAAGCTTAAACGGATTGACCATAGAACAGATCAATCTGGGGATGATTGCGAAGTTAAAGGAACAGGCAGGCATTCACAGCCAGGTAGTAAACAGTGTTCTGGACGCTGTAGCAGAGGCGATAAGGCTGGATGACGACGATCTGGAGATTTACACCAGCGGCGCAACCAATATTTTTAAATATCCGGAGCTGAGCGACAGTGAGAAGGCCAGTGAGCTGATCAGTGCATTTGAAGAGAAGCAGCAGCTGGTAAGCCTCGTACATGAAAACATGTCCGGGGGGGAGCACAATGGCATACAGGTCTATATCGGTGATGAATCACCGGTCAAAACGATGAAAGACTGCAGTGTAGTAACAGCTACCTATGAATTAGGTGAAGGGATGCAGGGTACGATAGGTATTATCGGACCAAAGCGAATGGATTACGAGAAGGTTGTGAATACATTGAAAACATTAATGGTGCAGCTGGATGAATTATTTGATAAAAGCTAGGAAAGGCGGTAACAAAATTGGCAGATGAAAATTTAAAAAAAGAAATGGAAGAAACTGTGGAAGACCAGGCAGATGGGACTACAGAAGAAGCAGTAGAAGACACTGCGGAGGAAACTGCAGAATCTGCAAACGAAACTCCTGAAAGTGATGAATCTGACGAAGAGGCAGACAAAGATGATGCAGACAAAGATTCGGGAGACGGCAAAGAAGTAAAAAAAGGGTTTTTTGGCAAGAAGAAAGACAAAAAAGATAAGAAAGACGTTCAGATTGAAGAGCTGACAGACAGGCTGAAACGCCAGATGGCAGAATTTGAGAATTTCCGCAAGAGAACGGAAAAAGAAAAGAGCGCAATGTTCGAAGTGGGAGCCAAAAGTGTAATTGAGAAAATGCTTCCGGTTGTAGATAATTTTGAACGTGGATTGGCAGCAGTTCCGGATGACAAAAAGGATGATCCTTTTGTAGAAGGAATGGAAAAAATCTACAAACAGCTGATTGGAACATTAGAAGAATTAGAAGTTAAGGCAATTGAGGCTGTGGGACAGGAATTTGATCCGAACTTCCACAATGCGGTAATGCATATTGAAGATGAAGAACTGGGCGACAACATTGTAGCCGAGGAATTCCAGAAAGGTTACACCTACCGTGAAAATGTAGTAAGGCACAGCATGGTAAAGGTAGCAAATTAAGCAAATAGTGTGATGTAACAGTCACCTCTTTTAAATAGTAAATAACAATCTCAAATCATAGTATATTAAATTAGGAGGAAACAACAATGGGAAAAATTATCGGTATCGACTTAGGGACAACAAATAGCTGTGTAGCAGTTATGGAAGGTGGTAAACCAGTAGTTATCGCCAATACAGAAGGAGCAAGAACAACACCATCCGTAGTGGCATTTACAAAAACGGGAGAAAGACTGGTAGGGGAACCTGCAAAACGTCAGGCAGTAACAAACGCTGACAAAACAATTTCTTCTATTAAAAGACATATGGGTACAGACTACAGAGTAGCAATTGATGACAAGAAATATTCACCACAGGAAATTTCTGCTATGATTCTTCAGAAAATGAAAGCAGATGCAGAAGCTTACCTTGGAGAGAAAGTTACCGAAGCTGTTATCACAGTTCCTGCTTATTTCAACGATGCTCAGCGTCAGGCAACAAAAGATGCTGGTAAAATCGCAGGCTTAGATGTAAAACGTATTATCAACGAGCCAACAGCAGCAGCACTTGCTTATGGTCTTGACAATGAAAAAGAACAGAAAATCATGGTATATGACTTAGGAGGCGGTACATTCGACGTTTCCGTAATTGAAATCGGTGAAGGCGTTATCGAAGTATTATCCACAGCAGGTGATAACAGACTGGGTGGAGATGACTTTGACCAGAAGATCACAGATTATATGTTAGCAGAATTCAAGAAAAACGAAGGTGTTGACTTATCTAACGATAAGATGGCTCTTCAGAGATTAAAAGAAGCTGCTGAAAAAGCGAAAAAAGAACTTTCCAGCGCTACAACAACAAATATCAACCTGCCATTCATCACAGCTACTGCAGAAGGTCCAAAACATTTTGATATGAACCTGACAAGAGCGAAATTTGATGAACTGACACATGACTTAGTAGAAAGAACAGCTACACCTGTTACAACAGCATTAAAAGATGCAGGTTTAACAGCAAGTGAAGTTTCCAAAGTATTATTAGTTGGTGGATCTACACGTATCCCGGCTGTACAGGATAAAGTAAAATCCCTGACAGGCAAAGAGCCAAGCAAAACTTTGAATCCAGACGAATGTGTTGCATTAGGAGCTTCCGTACAGGGTGGTAAATTAGCAGGAGATGCAGGCGCAGGCGATATCTTATTATTAGATGTTACACCATTGTCACTGTCTATCGAAACAATGGGCGGCGTTGCTACCAGATTAATCGAAAGAAACACAACAATTCCTACAAAGAAGAGCCAGATCTTCTCTACAGCAGCAGATAACCAGACAGCAGTTGACATCCATGTAGTACAGGG
>NZ_JAWYAJ010000589.1:4392-5452 GCF_034124845.1 Robinsoniella sp. | reverse complement strand
TACATGGGAGACAAAATGATCTTGAATATTTTGTGTATCCTGATTTCAGATGAGATGGTAAATAAACCTGGCAATGAAAAATATGTATTTTACAGTTCTTTTTTCAACTATGACACATATTACGACGAAATTTTCAAAAGAATACAATCAGCCTGTCCGGAAAAAATGAGAAATGTTATAATAAACTATGTGGTGGATTTATCGCAATTTGACACGCTCACTGTTCAACAGTTTGATATTCTTTCCAGTATTACGCGGATTCAGGAATATGCCCAAATGAATCTTTGGGAGATAAAAAAACAAATTGACAATCCTTTTATTCTGCTTAAAGGAAGATTTCTCGTGAATTTCACTACACAAATAGACGGAACCATGTTTATGCAGCTGATTAAACACCAAAGTTACCTGACAATATTTCACAATACTTTGTTAAATGGATATATAAATAAATTAAGCTATACCAGCGAGGAAGCAATTAAATATTTAGAACAGCATCCTGCCTTTGTGGACGAATTGACGGACAGCGGCATAAATGCAGTATATAACTTTCTTTCTATGGGCTATTTAATCCGGGATGATGATCTTAACCGTAAAGAGCATAAAATAATTTTATATAAACAAATGCAAAAATTATTTAAACGATTATTGTCCGGCAACTCTGAATTTTATGTTTCGACTTACGCAATGACAGACTTTTATACACAAGGCAAAACCATCGTTCCTTTGTTCGGAGAATTAACAATCCCCACGGCATCCCGCATCACTTTCCTGAAAAGGTTTAATAAATATATCACCCGTAACAGCCAGAAAAAGTTAAAAATAATAACGAATGATTTTCCACCGGTCACTGTTCTTTTTACCGGTAAATATACGATTATTTATACCTATAACAGCACAAACAAACTGGAAAAACTTCATGTATTTAAGACCCGGAAAATGTATGATATTTTAAATAACCAAATTCAGTATAAGATTAAAAATATGATCGACCTGAATTACGAATTATGGAATACCTATATTAATGACCTTACAAAATAGTTAATATCACAAACATTTTAAT
>NZ_JAWYAJ010000589.1:0-4382 GCF_034124845.1 Robinsoniella sp. | reverse complement strand
ACAAAAATGGCATGAAAAAGGAAAGTTCTTCTTCGCTTTTTCCATGCCATTTGATATTAATAATCCCAATTACTGCTCTGACATTGCCTCTATAAGTGTCTGATAAAGCAAGTCCCGTTCAATTTGCGTTCCTGGAACTCCTCACTCATACCAATACCGGTATCCCGGACCGTAAATTTCAGACATACCTGTCCCTCAATCCGCTGTGGCTGGCGTATTTCCAAGTGGATACTGCCTCCTCTGGGCGTAAACTTCAATGCGTTTGACAGAAGATTTAACAGCACCTGATTCAGTCGCAGGGCATCTCCAATCAACACATTCTCTATCTATCAGAAATACTTTGAAATTAAGACCTCTATCCACTGCCTGGGGATAGATAATGGATGAAATGGAGTCCAGTACATTTTCCAGGTTAAAGACTTCGTGGGAAACCTGCATCTTCTCTTCATTAATCTTAGACATATCCAGAACGTCATTAATCAGAGTCATCAAATGCCTGGAAGAATAACATATTTTCTCCAGACATCCCTCAACCCTGTCACGGTCTTCTATATAAGCGGCAGCAATGGTTGTCATTCCAATAATGGCATTCATAGGTGTCCTAATCTCATGGCTCATCCTGGAAAGAAAATCCGTTTTTGCCTTATTCGCCTGCTCAGCCGCAGCATCTGCGAACTGGGCCGAAAACTGTACCCAGATATATTCTCCGCCTTTTCTACGAATTCTTGATAACATCCGGTCCGGCAACTGTCTGCCTGACTTGTGGAAACATTATTTACAGTTTGTTGAAAAATATTCCTGCATAGAAGCAGAAGGCTACAGTGTATGCGAGACAGACAGGGGCAGCCGGTAAATACGCCGTATTTACACATCATGGAAGCCTTGGGAACCTGGATAAAACCTATGACTACATATTCGGGACATGGCTGGTTTCGGGAAAAGGACAACTGGATGATCGGGAAGATTTTGAGGTGTACCGTAGTAAAATAACTGCTTACGATGCCCCAGAGAATACGGTTGAGATCTACATTCCGTTAAAATAAAAATAAGCAGGACAATTAAGGCTGCTTATTTTACAAATTGGTCTATGGCTTTATTCAATTCTTCAATGGCTTGCATATTCCCGGTTTCAATGGAATCAACCAGGCAGTGGGATAGATGATCCTTCAAAACTACTTTTCCCGTGTTGTTAATAGCAGCTTTTACTGCTGACAACTGTATTAAAACTTCACTGCAGTCACGCCCGTCTTCAACCATTGTCTTAATGGATTTTAGGTGTCCAATGGCACGTGAAAGGCGATTCAGAACTGCTTTCGTATTTTCATGGGAATGTGTATGATGCGGTTGTGTATGAGATGCGTGGCTTGTGTGATGGTGATGATCCGTAGGTGGCTGCATTTTCTGATGATTCGCTGTCTGTGGCTGTGTAGTCTTAGGCTGGGTTGTCCGATTTAACCGTGTCCGGTGTTGCACCATCTGGTAATTCGTTGGGTGGGATTGCTCTGGCTTGCACAACTCTGTTCTGTGTGACTCTGTTCTGTTTGGCTCTGTTCTGTTTGGCTCTGGCTGCGATTTATTTATAATGGGTTTTACATCTGTTTTATTTTTCTTTTGAACTGTACTCTTTTCCATATTTGCTCCCTGTATATTTATATATTTAAAAGTATAAACGAAAAATATACCGCTCACAAGCCGCCCATGGGGATATATTTTATAAATAATATCCCCCCGCATGGCTTGTAAAGATATAGTTGGCTTGTTACACTTAGTCTATACAAATTGGAGGTAAACGGATGAAAGTAAGTATTCTATTATATGATGATTTTGAAACATTGGACGCGTTTGGTCCCGCTGAATTATTCGGAAAGATACCTGAAGATTTTCATATCGAATATGTGTCCCTGACCGGCAAAATCGTAAACAGTGCCCAGGGTGTTAAGGTATGGACAGAACCATTAGTGCCGGATGAGATTGGAACTGCAGTTTTAATCCCCGGTGGTCCGGGTGCCAGACGGATTCTGGAAGACTTTGATGCTCTGGAAATTCTAAAAAAAGCCATTGACAGAAGTTCTTACTGCCTGACTATTTCTACCGGATCTGCTCTTCTTGCAAAAACCGGAAAGGGATTCCGGCGCAGAATGGCCCAGTATGAAAAAAACATTTTCTGGGCCCTGCATACCATGAATGGAGTGCATTGGATTGAAGGTGCGAAGTGGGCTGCTGACGGAAAATTCTATTCTTCCTCCGGAAGCATGACCGGAATGGATATGACACTGGGATTTATTTCGGATACTCTGGATATTGATGTTGCGGTTAAAATAGCGGAAGGTATCGGGTATCAGTGGGATCCGAAGGACGAATGTGTCTATATTTGATGTTGTTCTAAATGATGGAGATGTAGGGGATTGCAAACCTCTTCAATTATAATGGGATATTTATAATGATTCTATATATCTCTTTGCAGTTCTTATGAGTTTGCTATTCTCCTGCTTTTAATGTTCGGAAATTATTCTAAGTACTTCTTCTACTGTCTGAGCCAGAAAAGAAAATAGTCCCCACTGCTGCCTGCTGACGAAATTGATTTATACTGAAATAAGCCTCTTTCAAATCGATTTGGTTATTCTGCATACAGGATATGAAAAATATTGCATACCTCTTTCGCCTCCTATAAGAAGTTATGATAATTCATACAAAAAGTACCATTTAAACCTTTAGACAATCAGGCTGTTGCTGACTTTAATTCTTTTCTACCTCAGACCAATATTTTAATACTTCTTCATCCGCATCAGCCAGGGATAAGTTAAAATTTAACACCAGTAATTTTTTTGTATCCTCTTGAGACATTCCTAATTTTCTACAGATATGGACACTAGCTTTTAGCCCCCGTTGGAGACCCTGTTCTATCCCCTGTTCTATCCCCTCCTCAATGCCGCGCTTCCTTGCTGTAAACATCAAATGATTATGATCCCGTATTGCTTTTTCCCTTGCCTCATATTCAAACCTTTTTCGGTCATCTGCACTTATATTCTTTAATCGTTCATATGCCGTGTTGATATATTCATTCTTCTCTGCCATACTTTCAAAATCCTCCTTGCTTTTTCCTCCAAAAAATTTAGCCCAATACAGTAATTCACTGTCTTGCAGTTCAATTCTTTCAAGTTTGGGTAACTCAAGAACATGAAATTCAAACTTATCGCTGTATAGTGCCTTCCTTCCATCCTCCCAGATATGGAAAATGGAATAAAAATCATTTGTATCCTGATAAATTATAAAATCCAAAATGCCGATATGTATGCATTTCCCAAGGTCTCCATAGGAGTCTCCTGCATTTATTTGATCAATATAAATTTTGCTCATATAAAACAGGGTCCGTTCTTCCCAGAACTCATATGGTCCCACCTGCATTTCCATATCAATTTGTTCTCCGTCAGACATCAATATTCTCACATCCAGGATCCCAAGCTTTTCTTCTTTTGTCCCCTTTCGCAGAATCGTTGGCAATAAGGTAGTATCTTTCAACTCCTCTGTTCTTTTTCCAAGAATAGCTGCTATGAATCCTTTTCTAACGACGGGATCTGCCATTAGCTCCTTAAAGCAAAAGTCTACGGTTGGGCGCATAAGAAATGTTTCACTTTTATCGCTATAACTACTATAACTGCTGTAATTCCTGGTATCCTCTGGTAACATGTTGTCATTTTGCTGTGTTTCAATGTGCATTAGCTCCTCCTTTTTTTGAAAAGAGCTGCAGACTGTAACAATTTTGACAGCATGATCTAAAATTATGCCTGATAGTTTTTCATACAACACTTTTCAATTGATATTTTATTTAATGTGGAAATGTCTCTGCAAGAATTGCAGAACAAAAGAATTTTACTCATTAACCATACCACGTTTTAATCAATAACGCAACATAAATATTATAAATTAATTGATTTTTCTTAATTAGGTAACTCTATCAGATCCGTAAATCGCAAAATAGTGTTTAAAACTCTCTTGACAATATCTATTTATTATGCAACAATAGTTATGCAACATATGTTACCTTTAATTTCTAAGGAAAGCGAACTTATTTATATGCCACCAAAAGCAAAAATAACGATAGATATGATTTTAAAAACCGTTTTGGACATAACAAGAGATACGGGTTTTGAAACGGTAAATGCTCGGAGTATCGCAGGTAAACTTCAGTGTTCTACCCGTCCTATTTTTACTTGTTATGATAACATGGATGAGTTAAAGTCTGAATTTCTTATCTATGCATACGACTACTATGAACAGTACGTTGCTCATTACCGCAATTGCACAAATGTCAGTCCTAATTTAATTCTTCCACATTCCTATATCTCATTTGCACAGGAAGAGACACATTTATTTAAGTTATT
>NZ_JAWYAJ010000588.1:8162-9977 GCF_034124845.1 Robinsoniella sp. | reverse complement strand
CCTTTCAGGCAATCGAAAATGGTTACCAGGATGTGGTAGACAAAGAGCAGTTTCTTACTAATATGGCAAATGCCCTTGTGGAAACTGCAGATGAAAAGGTTAAGGCGCAGGGCAAAAAGAACAACCAGGATAAATTATTAATGGATTATAATCTGTATATGGCTGTCTATGTGCTTCCTGCAATTTTAGAATTTCACGGGCAATCTTCCAAACCTTTAACAGAGAAATTACTTGCCGGATGGAAAGAACGTTTTCCGAAAACAAATATCCAGGCAGCCACTTATGAGCATATAGAACATGGATTCCATCGTAAATTCTGTTATATCACTACCGCTGTATGTGAAACTTTTGGAAAGCCTGACGATTGTTATGAACTGACGATCTTACGTAATTACCGTGACGGCTATCTGATGGATCAGCCAGAGGGCGAAGAAATCATCAAAGAATATTATGACGTGGCTCCCACCATTGTCAAACACATTAATAAAAATCCGGAAAAATCCGCTATTTATCAGGGTGTCTGGGATAAATACCTGCATCCCTGCATTCAGATGATTGAGGATAACAAAAATGAAGAATGCAAGGAACTGTATATTCAAATGGTAAGAGACTTGCAGACAGAATATTTTTATAACAGATAACTGTTTGATACAGAACAGAAGCCAAAAGTTTACTGTTCTGTTTTTTTATGCATCAGATTCAGCGTTAGTGGGAATGCTACTGATAGCATATTTGAATAGAAAACAGGAGGAATTATAAAATGGCAAATGGAAACAATGATGATAAATCCGGCAAAGACGAAAAGAAAGAACAGCAGCAGGAAGAGATCAGAGAAATGGGGCAGATCACCCTGGACCATAAGATCCATCTTCTGACTGTAATTGGAGAAATCGAAGGACATGAATGCTTACCCTCAAACAGCAAGACAACAAAGTACGAACACGTCCTTCCTCAGTTAGCTGCAATTGAAGACAGCAACGAAATCGAAGGTGTCTTAGTTCTGCTAAATACTGTAGGAGGTGATGTGGAAGCCGGACTTGCTATTTCGGAAATGCTTGCTTCCTTAAGTAAACCCACCGTATCTCTGGTCTTGGGCGGAAGCCACTCCATAGGCGTACCAATCGCCGTATCTACCGACTATTCCTTCATTGTAGAAACGGGAACCATGGTTATCCATCCTGTTCGTATGAGCGGAACCGTAATCGGAGCACCACAGACTTACGACTACTTTAAACAGATGCAGGACCGGATCCTTGGCTTTATTGCTTCACACTGCGATGCCAACAGGGACCGTCTGGAAGAACTCATGTTAGACACCGGAATGCTGACAAAGGATCTGGGAACCATCCTTGTGGGCAAGCAGGCAGTGGAAGAGGGCATTATTAATGAAGTCGGGGGAATTAAGGATGCGCTGAAGAAAGTTTATGAGTTGATAAAAGAGAAATAGGATTACCGGTTCGGGTAATCTTGACCGCACACTGTATCTGATATATAAAAGTATTGAACTTTTGCATATTGGTGCAGTGTGTTTTGTGTTTTATACGCAAATGCTCCCTTTCGGTACTAAGCGCCAATTATAACAAATCCTCCCTAAAATTTTCTTCATTGTAAATTCTCGAAATATATGCTATAATTAAGCGCTATAATATAATTGTTTATACTTTAGAAAAAAATATAAGATACAGTTCTTCTTTGCAGTAGCGGGGAAATGGACGAAGAGGAGAAATGGTTATGTCAATTTTAGAGTCTATCCTGCTGGGACTGGTTCAGGGGATTACGGAATTTCTACCGGTCAGCAGTTCAGGACATCTAGCT
>NZ_JAWYAJ010000588.1:0-8152 GCF_034124845.1 Robinsoniella sp. | reverse complement strand
CTATTCTACAAAACGTATTCCACATTAAAACTGATGGGGGAATGTTGTTTGATATTTTACTTCACGTAGGTACCTTAGCCGCAGTTTTCATTGTCTATCGAAAAGACATTCTGCGCATGATTATAGAAGCAATCCGCATGTGCATGGATTCCTTCCAAAATGGGAAAACCTTTCTGCACAACCGGAAACACGATGATGCACTTCGCTACAAAAAGGTAGTACATAACAATTATCGCAAATTTGTTTTGCTTGTAATCGTATCTACGATTCCTACCGGAATTATAGGCTACGCTGCGAAAAGTCTGGTTGCAGCAGCGAGCATGACCCTGGTTATTCCCGGTGTCTGCCTGCTGCTTACCGGAGTTCTTTTGCTGGTATCCGATATTTCCGAAGACGGACACAAGATTCCAAAAACAGTTTCCTACTCCAATGGATTTATTATCGGTATCTGCCAGGGAATCGCAACCCTTCCCGGTCTTTCCCGATCCGGAACCACCATTGCAGCTTGTCTTTTAAGCGGGTTTGACCGTAGATTTGCTGTAAAGTATTCCTTCATTATGTCAATCCCGGCTATTTTAGGGGCCGCAGTTCTGGAACTAAAAGATATCGGTAAAGAGACGATCACTTTTCCCCAGTTTGGTATTTACCTGGTTGGGGCAATCGTTGCCGGAGTAGTAGGCTACGTCTGTATGAAGACCATGCTTGTAGTAGTACGTAAGAAGAAATTTAAGGGATTTGCATTCTATTGCTTTGCAATAGGAATATTTGCAATTGTTGCACATTTTGTATTTTAAGTAAGGAGAGACAGATTCATGACTGCGAATTCGCAAAGAACCAGTAACGGAACGAAGAAAGTCAGCACCGCCCGAAAAACCAGTACGGCGAAGAAGACAAACGGAAGAAAACCACAGACAAAAAACAAAAGACAGACTTCCAAAAAACAGTCTTACAACAAACCAGGTGCTATACTTCGGGATGAAATTATATTGTGGGCGATATTGGCAGTTTCCGTAATTATTTTAATCAGTAATTTCAATCTTGGGGGGTCTCTTGGCCAGAAAATCAGTTCCCTTTTTTTTGGTGTGTTTGGTTTTATGGCGTATATCGTTCCATTTATTCTATTTTTTACAACCGCATTTATCATTTCCAATAAACAAAACACTGCTGCATGGAGAAAGACTGTTGCGGTATATGCATTTTTGATTTCCCTGTGTTCCATTTTCGAATTAATCGTGAACAGTTACGATCCGGAGAAAAAAATCCTGGAATTCTACCAGTTCAGTTCCAAATATAAAACCGGCGGCGGCCTTGCCGGCGGGTTGCTCTGCAAGGCATTTTGCCCTACAGTGGGTATTGTGGGCGCCTATGTACTGATTATTATTATGATGCTTATCTGCATTGTATTGATCACCGAACGTTCCCTGTTTGCAGGCATGAAAAACAAAACCAGCAGGGTATATGAAAACGCCAGAAAAGACGTTTCCAGAAGAAAAGAAATCTCTACGGCGAAAAGAGAACAGCGCGATATGCAGAGAGATCTGCAAAAACAGCAGGAGTTAAAAGAAGTACTGGATCAAATCCGTGCGGAAACTGCCGGAGTAGTAGTTAAACCCAGAGATGAAGCAGGCGGCCGAAAACGAAATGCAAAATCAAGCAACCGGCTGGGCAAAAAGATATCGGGCGTCAGCATGGATACAACCTTACAGGGCAGTGACAATACCTTAGATGAAGTACATGAAGTGATTCCTTCCGTACCCCCGTCACCTGCTATGGCACAGATTGACTTTACCATCCAGCGCAATGACGGTGCAGCATCAGCGACTTCCAAAGAAAACAGCGGTATTACCATCATGGATTCCGATCCGCTGCCGGACATGCCGGACTTGCCGGAAACAGAACCGGATAACGATGCTTCGGATATTGATTTTGTGATTAAGCAGAGCAGGGCAGACACCGCAAAGAAAGAGATGGAGCCCGTCATTGACGAGTCTATTTTTGACGTAAAAGACGAACCTGTTCCTGTTATGGAGCCTGTTTTTGAATCAGCACCGGTTATGGATCCCATGGAAGAGGAAAAAATGCCGGATATTACAGTTCCCAAACTGAAATTACCCGATGCAGCTCCTCCATCTAAAGCAAATAAGAGTCCCAAATCTTCTCCGGCAGAAGTAGAAGCCGGTATTCAATCCGTAGAGCAGGAAATGGAGATTACGGCGCAGGTTGTAAAGCCCGAATATGTATTTCCATCCATTGATCTGCTGAAAAAACCGAAACGCGGTAAAAACGGCGATACTGACAAAGAATTAAGGGAAACAGCCATTAAGCTTCAGACAACCCTTCACAGCTTTGGCGTTGATGTCACCGTAACCAATGTAAGCTGCGGACCATCTGTAACCAGATACGAGCTGACTCCTCAGCAGGGTGTAAAAGTAAGCCGTATCGTAAATCTGGCAGATGACATTAAATTAAATCTGGCAGCAGCCGACATCCGAATAGAAGCTCCTATCCCCGGCAAATCAGCCGTGGGTATTGAAGTTCCCAATCATGAAAACAGTGCGGTTATGTTGCGGGAACTTTTGGAATCCGATGATTTTAAGAACCATCCATCCAATCTGGCATTTGCTGCCGGTAAGGATATTGCCGGAAAAGTAGTGGTAACGGATATTGCAAGGATGCCCCATCTACTAATCGCAGGAGCAACCGGATCCGGTAAATCGGTCTGTATCAATACCATTATCATGAGTATTTTATACAAGGCAAAACCAGAAGATGTCAAACTAATTATGATTGACCCAAAAGTCGTGGAATTAAGCGTTTATAACGGAATTCCACATCTGATGATTCCGGTTGTCACCGACCCGAAAAAAGCGGCAGGCGCTTTGAACTGGGG
Source organism: Robinsoniella sp. (assembly GCF_034124845.1). Lineage (NCBI taxonomy): Bacteria > Bacillati > Bacillota > Clostridia > Lachnospirales > Lachnospiraceae > Robinsoniella > Robinsoniella sp. The sequence continues at coordinate 5,262 of NZ_JAWYAJ010000588.1, read as the reverse complement.
TGTTGCTGAAATGACCGAGCGCTACAAAAAATTTGCAGATCTCAATGTCCGTGATCTGAAAGGATATAATGCAAAAATTGAATCCGTAGCCCATATAGAAGACGAAAACAAACCGGAAAAGCTTCCGCAAATCATTATTATTGTAGACGAGCTTGCAGACCTTATGATGGTTGCCCCCGGAGAGGTTGAGGATTCCATCTGCCGTCTGGCACAGCTTGCACGAGCAGCCGGAATCCATTTGATTATTGCGACCCAGCGTCCTTCCGTTAATGTCATTACGGGTCTGATTAAAGCAAATATGCCTTCCCGAATTGCATTTTCCGTTTCTTCCGGCGTGGATTCCAGAACGATTATTGATATGAACGGTGCCGAAAAGCTGCTTGGTAAAGGTGATATGCTCTTTTATCCTCAGGGCTATCAAAAACCTGCCCGTGTACAGGGTGCTTTTGTATCCGATTCCGAAGTCGGTGATGTGGTAGAATTCCTCGCTCAGAAGAATATGAGCGGCGATTATAATAAAGAAGTAGAAGAGCAGATCAGTAAAGTACAGCAGGCAGTAAACGACAGTTCTTCCGGCGGCAGTGAAGTAGATGCTTATTTTGCAGATGCAGGAAAATTTATTATTGAAAAAGATAAAGCTTCCATCGGGATGTTGCAGCGTGTATTCAAGATCGGATTCAACAGGGCCGCACGTATTATGGATCAGCTTGCAGATGCAGGGGTTGTCGGTGAGGAAGAAGGCACAAAGCCCAGAAAAGTCATCATGTCAATGGAAGAGTTTGAAAATTACATCGACGAGTACATTTGATATTGAATTTTTGATAGGTATGCTTTATAGTAGTAGTGAGGTAAAAAATAGAGCCTATAAGACTCTGTTAAAAATAGGAGGATGATTATGTACAAAATACGTAAAGCAGAAAAACTTGCGGACAAGATTTTTCTCATGGTAGTTGATGCACCAAGAATTGCTAAACATTGTCTGCCAGGACAATTTGTCATCGCAAAAGAGGATGAAAAAGGGGAGCGGATTCCACTTACCATCTGTGATTATGATGCAGAAGAAGGAACAATTACCATCGTATTCCAGATCGTAGGTGCTTCCACAGAAAAATTCTCAAAATTGCAGACAGGTGATTATTTCAGAGATTTTGTAGGACCTTTAGGACAGCCTTCTGAACTTTGTACAGAAGACCTGGAAGAAGTGAAAAAGAAAAAAATCTTATTCGTAGCGGGCGGTGTTGGTACAGCTCCGGTATATCCCCAGGTAAAATGGCTGCATGAACAGGGTATCGCAGCAGATGTTATAATGGGATCCAAAACAAAAGATTTATTAATTCTGGAAAAAGAAATGGAAGCAGTTGCAGGCAATCTCTATGTCACAACTGATGATGGATCATACGGCAGAAGCGGTATGGTTACAAAAGTCATTGAAGATCTTGTTCAAAATGAAGGAAAAGAATATGACGTTGTAATCGCAATCGGTCCGATGATAATGATGAAATTTACATGTCTGACTACAAAGAAGCTGGGTCTTCCCACTGTTGTCAGCATGAATCCGATAATGGTAGATGGTACCGGCATGTGCGGCGCCTGTCGTTTAACTGTAGGCGGCGAAGTTAAATTTGCATGTGTTGACGGACCTGAATTTGACGGACACTTAATTAATTTCGATGAGGCCATGAAAAGACAGCAGATGTATAAAACCGATGAAGGCCGTGCAATTTTGAAATTGCAAGAAGGAGATACACATCATGGCGGATGTGGAAATTGCGGAGGTGACAAATAATGGGTGACGTATTAAAAAAGGTTCCGGTAAGAGAGCAGGCTCCGAAAGTCAGAGCTGCGAATTTTGAAGAAGTATGTCTTGGATATAACCAGGAAGAAGCAATGGAAGAAGCCGTACGCTGCATCAATTGTAAAAATGCAAAATGTATTACCGGCTGTCCTGTTTCCATTAATATCCCGGGATTTATCAGTGCAGTAAAAGAAGGAGACATCAAAGAAGCTTATAATGTAATTTCCGAATCCAGTTCCCTTCCTGCTATCTGCGGTCGTGTATGCCCCCAGGAAAGCCAGTGTGAAGGAAAATGTATCCGTGGAATTAAAGGCGAACCTGTTTCCATCGGAAAACTGGAACGTTTCGTAGCTGACTGGGCGCGGGACAACGATGTTAAACCTCCAGCACCGGAATCTTCCAATGGACATAAAGTAGCAGTAATCGGTTCCGGCCCTGCAGGACTTACCTGTGCCGGTGACCTTGCAAAAATGGGATATGATGTTACCATTTTTGAAGCTCTTCATGAGCCTGGCGGAGTATTGGTATATGGTATTCCGGAATTCCGTCTTCCCAAATTAGATGTAGTTGCAAAAGAAGTGGAAAACGTAAAATCTCTGGGCGTAAAGCTGGAAACCAACGTTATTATCGGAAAATCCACAACCATTGATGAACTGATGAATGAAGAAGGATTTGAAGCCGTATTTATCGGATCCGGAGCAGGTCTTCCAATGTTCATGGGCATTCCGGGAGAAAATGCAAACGGCGTATTCTCCGCAAATGAATACCTGACCAGAAATAACCTGATGAAAGCATTCCGTGAAGATTATGACACACCTATCGCACGTGGTAAAAAAGTTGCGGTAGTAGGCGGCGGAAACGTTGCCATGGATGCAGCCAGAACAGCTCTGCGTCTGGGTGCAGAAGTACATATCGTATACCGCAGAAGTGAAGCCGAACTTCCAGCCAGAGTGGAGGAAGTACATCATGCAAAAGAAGAAGGCATCATCTTTGATTTATTAACCAATCCAATTGAGATTCTGGTAGATGAAAACGATGCTGTCAAAGGCATGAAATGTATCCGCATGGAACTCGGTGAACCGGATGCATCCGGAAGAAGACGTCCGGTAGAGATTCCGGGATCAGAGTTTGAATTAGAACTGGATACCGTTATCATGTCCCTTGGAACTTCTCCAAACCCATTGATTTCTTCCACAACCATCGGTCTGGATATTAATAAACGTAAATGTATTATCGCTGATGAAGACACAGGTAAGACCAGCAAAGACGGCGTTTATGCAGGCGGAGATGCAGTGACAGGTGCCGCTACCGTTATCCTTGCTATGGGTGCCGGAAAAGCAGCAGCAAAAGGAATTGATGAATTCTTAAAGAACAGATAAGGTGAAATCCATTCATTTTTATTCCCGTGAGCAACGTACCAAGCGGAGAACAAAAACCCCGTTGCTTGCCGCGGGGTTTTTGACTTATAGTAAGAGGGCGGAAGCGGTTACCAGTACCCTTCCCCCTCTTTTCTTTAATCAAAGAAACCCTCACTGATTATGTAAGTGAGGGATTTCGATAATTACCCAGTGTTGTACTGGCGATATAAATAACATGTATAAGAAAAAGGAGCATTCATTATGGTAAAACACATTGTACTTTGGAATTTTGTAGAAACGATGACAACAGAAGAAAAAAAAGAAGCGGGAATGAAAATGAAGTCTATCCTGGAACCCCTGAAAGACGTAATACCAGGCGTTATTTCGTTGCAGGTAGTTCTGAATGAACTTGACAGCAGCAACCGTGACATCGCCCTGATCGGGGAATATGAAAGCGTGGAAGCACTGAATAATTATACCGTTCATCCTGCACACGTGGAAGCCGGTAAATTTGTCAGAAGCGTAACCTGTAACCGTGCCTGCCTGGACTTTTAATCCTCGATGAAAATCACATTAATTACCGTAGGCAAAATAAAAGAAAAATATTTCACAGATGCCATAAAGGAATATGCCAAACGCCTCAGCCGGTACTGCAAGCTGGAGATCCTGGAACTGGCAGACGAAAAGACACCGGATGGGGCAAGTGAAGCAGAAGAGATGCAGATTAAAGCAAAGGAAGGCGAGCGTATCTTAAAAACCATCAAAGACAACTCTTATGTATTTGCTCTGGCAATTCAGGGTAAAAAAATGTCCTCGGAAGACTTTGCAGACACGATCAATCGTCTTGGCATCGGCGGTGACAGTCATCTGATGTTTATTATCGGCGGATCTCTGGGGCTGGATGAACGGGTATTAAAAAGAGCGGACCGCCTGATCAGTTTTTCAGATATGACCTTTCCTCATCAGCTGATGCGGGTAATTCTATTAGAGCAGATTTATCGTGCTTACCGGATTATTCAAAATGAACCCTATCACAAATAAAAAGAATGCCATTAAGGAAGCAGAAGTTATTTCAGCAATGAAGAAACTTCTGCTTTTTTGTATTCAAACATCTTTTCTATAGACAATATTTAATTTGCGCATTATAATAACAATAGTTATATAACGAATGTTATTTCAAAGGAGTCGTATGCCTAAACAAAAAATAACCAAACAAATCATTTTGGATTCCGCTTTTGAGTTGCTGCGCTTTAGCGGTCATGAGGCGGTGAATGCACGAAGCGTAGCCAAATCCACAGGCTGCTCTGTACAGCCAATTTACAGTTATTATGAGAATATGACTGAACTTATGCAGGAATTGTTTGCCTATACCCAGCAGTTTTTAAGCAAATATATTGAAAAAAATGCATCACAGGAATGCTACTTTGAATCAATTGGCAAGTGCCATATCGGTTTTGCAAAAGATGAGAAGTATCTATTTCGTTTTCTGTATCTTTCAGAATATATGAAAGCTGCCAGTTTCGAAGATATTATCCGGCAGTGTACCAGAGATGATGTTACGGAATCCATTATGAACACCCTTAATTTGAGTGGGGAAGAATCGAAGAAAATCTATCTGAACATGATGCTCTATACCCATGGAATTGCTTCCATGATCGCAACCGGAGCCGCTGATATTCCAAATGAGGATATACACCAATTGACTGACGCGGCATTCCGGGCATTTTTAGACCAGTCTAGAAAGGAGGCTTAAATAAATGAAACTTATCATTCATGATCTGCCAAAAGAAGAATTTCATAAACTTATGCCAGATCCAGGCAAAGATACCCTGGTTATAGGAGAAGACCCCGGTATCCATCCATGCATTGGCTGCTTTGGCTGCTGGTTAAAGACACCAGGCACCTGCATGATACGCAGCGATGCCTATGGTGATATGGGTTATCTGATTTCGCAAAGTGAAAAAATAACGATCATCAGTAAGTGCTGTTATGGTGGATTCAGCTGTTTTGTAAAAAACGTATTGGATCGAAGCCTGCCTTATCTTCATCCTGACTTTGTAATGAAAAATGGAGAGATGCATCACAAGCAGCGTTATAAAAAGGAGTTTG
>NZ_JAWYAJ010000587.1:0-3105 GCF_034124845.1 Robinsoniella sp. | reverse complement strand
TACTTTCTATTGAAGCAGTACCGCAGACCCGTCAGCGGTATGCAGGGGTATAAGTATGGAACAAAAAGCGTTCCATACTTTCTATTGGAGCAGTACCGCAGACCAGTCAGCGGTATGCAGGGGTATAAATATGATAAAAAAAATAGACCATATCGTTATTACTACAGCGGATATTGATGCCTGCACTGCATTTTACCGGGCGCTAGGATTTGACTGCAGGGAAGCAAACGGACGCTGGGAATTATTTTCGGAAGATTTTAAGATTAATGTACATAGGAAAGGTTTTGAATTGGAACCCAAGGCTCAGAATGTGACAGCGGGAAGCGCAGACTTATGTTTTGAGATTTGTATTCCAATTGAGCAGTGTAAGGATAAATTATTGGAACAGGGGTTGGAAATTGAGCTGGGCGTTGTCCTGCGTCATGGAGTTTCAGGGGAAATGAAATCTGTTTACCTGAGGGATCCGGATGGGAACCTGGTTGAATTGTGCAGCTATGAATAGCGGTTTGATCTAACGGCACGCAGTCTGTCAGAATTTACAGGAGATTATATTTACGATGAGGAAACAAAAGAAAAAGCCGATCCTCCATTTTAGGGGAAAACGGCTGGTAAAAAAAGTATTAGGGGTATCGGCTCTGTCATTGGCGCTTATGACCGGAGTAGTTGGATTTAAAAGCAATGACAGCATTCCCAGGAATGAAATGGCAAAGGGTTTAAGTCCGGTAGGTATGAAACAAGTAAGCGTGAAAACGTCAGATTCGCTGTATGTTGAGTTTGAGCAGGAGAACCGGGCTCAAAAGAATGAGATATCCCACAGCACAAATCAAAAATACAAGCGGCTGGAAAATCTGCCTGTTGAGAGCAGAGATATGACAGATGATGAAGCGTATGATAAAGCAGATGACAAAACAGATGATAAAGCAGTTAACAAAGCATATGACAAGAATGTTATAAAAGCAGATAAAAAGTCAGAAAAAAAGTCAGATAAAAAGAAAACAGAAAAGATGAACAGTGAACAATCGGATCTTCTTGTACTGGTGAACAAAGATCATCCCTTGAGCAAGGACTATAATATCAAAATGAAGACACTGGACAACAGCGACAAGGTGGTTGCGGAAATCATCAGTGAAGATCTGCAAAATATGCTGGAGGACGGAACCAGTGAGGGACTTCGTTTTTGTATTGCTTCTGCATACCGCAGTTCCCAGCGCCAGCAGGAAATTCTGGACCAGGATATTAAGAAACTGACTAATAATGGAATGACAGAAGAGGAAGCCTATGAGCAGGCTACCAGAACGGTTATGCCGGCAGGTTACAGCGAACATGAAACCGGTCTGGCGGTGGACATCGTGGCGCTTAGCAATCAACTTCTGGATGACAGCCAGGAAAGTACGCCCGAAACCCAATGGCTTCAGGAAAACTGCTATAAATACGGCTTTATTCTCCGCTATCCAAAAGACAAAACAGATATTACCGGGATTGATTATGAGTCCTGGCATTATCGTTATGTAGGTAAGGAAGCGGCTGCTTATATTGAAAAGCACGATCTTACATTTGAGGAATATCTTGAGGAAAAAATATAATCATGCAGCTCTGACTATGGGGTGTGTGGCATGCTGAACGCGATTGGCTTAAAGCAACTGATCTTGAGAACGGGATTGGTCTGTATCCAATTAAAACAGCCAGCCACAGCCCGGGGGTCTCGCCATGACGAGAAAACCAGTTCTGCGGCCAGCTGACGGTGTCCATGCCAGTTTCACACGCTCATCTTTCTGCACACTAACGCCATCTGCAAAGCGTCCCTTCCTCAGCAAAACCCTAAATCATATTCTAAAACGCCTAAACAGTCTACAAATATTTCCCCATCATACTCTCACTTTTCTCTTTCAAATCTATCGGTGCCCCAATAAATATTATTTTACCTCCCTTTGTCCCACCCTCCGGTCCAAGGTCAATGACCCAATCGCAGTTTCTGATAATCTGGGTATTATGTTCTACCACTACCACGGTATTTCCTGCGTCCACCATACGATTCAGCAGAACGAGAAAATGTTCCACGTCTTTTGGATGCAAACCGGTTGTAGGTTCATCCAGCAGATAAAGATTATGCTTGCCTGCGCTGCTTCCGATCAGTTCCTTTGCGAGCTTAAGACGCTGCCCTTCTCCGCCGGATAAGGTGGTCAGGGTTTGTCCAAGCTCCAGATATCCAAGACCCACATCCAGCAGCAGGTTCAGGATTTTTGTGATCTTGGTATGATCTAAAAAGAAATTGGCGGCTTCTTCCACAGAGAGATTCAAAACATCTTTTATGGACAGGCCTTTGTATTTAACATTTAGTACATCGTAATGGAACTGATTCCCATTGCAGACAGGGCATACCACCTGAATATCAGAAAAAAACAACATATTGCTGTCTACATAACCCAGTCCTTCACAATTCTCACACCTGCCGCCGGGTGTGTTAAAAGAGAAATGTTTTGCAGTGAATCCGGCTTTTTTTGCAGCATCTGTTTTTGAAAATAACGTTCTGATTTCCGAATATACTTCGGAATAAGTTGCCACATTGGAACGCTTCATCTTCGTGATTGCCGCCTGGTCAATTTTAACCAGGCTATCAAACTGCTCAAGTCCTGACACCCGATTTGTCTTATCGTGAGAAAGTCCCTTTGCAAGCACCTCAAATATCAAAGTCGATTTACCCGATCCGGAAGGCCCGGTAATAGCGGTCAGACATTTCAAAGGAATATCCACATTGATATTTTGTAAATTGTATTTATCAGCATCTCTGATCTGAATAGCTTCTACCACCGGTTTTCTGAAAGATGTTTTTCCAGCGGGGGGATTCTTAAGATAGCTTCCGGTCACTGAGTTTTCCAGTTTTTTTATTTCATCAAATGTTCCTGTTGCAACAACCCTGCCCCCATATTTACCGGAGCCGGGACCAATATCTATGATATAGTCAGCCTTTTTCATCGTATCCACATCATGTTCAATTACCAGAACGGTATTATCCTGATCACGCAACTTTTGAAGTATTTTCATCAGGCCGGCGGTATCTTTGGGATGAAGGCCTACGGTTGGTTCATCCAGAATATAAATTACACC
>NZ_JAWYAJ010000586.1:0-4874 GCF_034124845.1 Robinsoniella sp. | reverse complement strand
GTTCCTGGTCTCATTTTGAGTTTCAGAGTACCTATCATGGAACGGTAGATATGAAACGGTTTCGGGAATATGAAGCGGTCACCGGAAGGACATTTGATGTTCCGGTCATTACATATGTGGTTTTTACTGGAAATATAAAGAATCCGATGACAAGTATAAGCGAGGGGATTAATACTTATCGTATCATTCCAATTGTCTTAAAGAATCAAAATGCTGATACTGTAATTCAGGATATACAGGAGAAAATGAGTGGTGATAAAAACCTCAGCCGTGCAGACTTGCTTCCTGTTTTATTTTTGCCATTTATGGACGGAACTGTGTCTCAGAAGGAACGGATTAAATTCGGGATTAAGATACTGAAAGATGAAATGAAAAATTGCGTGAATTTAGATGATGTACAGAGGATGCAGGCTGTACTATATGCATTTGCAAGTAAATTTCTCGGTAGTATGGATTTAGAAGAGATAAAGGGGGATATTCGTATGACTGTATTGGGTGAGATGTTAGTAAATGATGGAATTGAAGAAGGAAAAATACAGGGAAAAACAGAAGATATACTAAGTTTTTTAAGGGAAATTGGAGAAATTCCAACAGACCTGCAACATAAAATCAAAGAAGAAAAAGATCTGAACCTGTTATCGCGGTGGCTAAAAGCAGCCGCAAAAGCAAATAGTATACAGGACTTTACCGATTATGCAGCGATCAGGCAGAGTAATGAGAATGAAAGGGATTTTATACAATCATTTCTTAAGGAGGCTAATAGATGAGTTTAAAAGATTTATGTAAAAATATAGGATTACCGGAAGCTGTAACCCAAACCGTAATCTCTCTGGAACAGAGTATCGCTCCGGATCAGTTAGAGGAACTGGACCTGCTCTTTGTTTCCGAAAAATGGGAGGAAGGGCTGCTGAGACTGCGTGCCAGGCTGGGTGAAGATAAGCACGGGTTTAAAATCCTCACGGTTGTACTTTATGCTGCTTTGCGGACAAAGATGGATTATGAGAAAATGGGAATTGAAGATGCTGTGTTTTGGGATACGATGAAATGCATTACCAGATTTGTTAATGAATACAGGGAAAGCTTTGGAGTCTATGGATTTGACCGCGCTTTTTGGGTACCCAGACAGTTATCCTGCCTGCTGTTCCGGCTGGGATCTCTTGAATTTGAACTACTGGTGCTTGATGGGACAGAGGTATTGGATATCCACATACCTTCAGATGCAGACATCTCCAGAGAAAGATGTGAGGAATCCTATGAAATGGCAAAGCAATTTTTTTCAAGTTACTTCCCGGAATTCCGGTATAAAAAAATCTGCTGCCGCTCCTGGCTTCTTGCTCCCGGTCTGAAAGATGTCCTGCCGGAGAATTCCAGGATTATTCAGTTTCAGAATCAGTTTCAAATTACAAAGGTACATCCCGAAAACCAGGAATTTTTGGTCTGGATTTATAAAAGCAAAAATATTCCCTATGAAAATCTGCCGGAACATACAACTCTGCAAAAAAATGTAAAGCGGTATCTCCTGGAAGGAAAATATATCGGAAGCGCAGAAGGGCATTTATAATCCCATCTGCGTCTGGTACATTTCATAATAAAGGCCTTTTCTGGCAATCAGTTCTGCATGGTTTCCCATCTCAGCAATTTCTCCATCTTTTAATAAAAGTATGACATCGGAATCCCGGATTGTGGACAGGCGGTGGGCGATTATAAAAGAAGTGCGGTTTTGCGTCAGCTGCAGCACTGCTTCTCTGATTTTCTGCTCTGTTCGGGTGTCTACAGAGCTGGTTGCTTCGTCCAGAACCAGAATGGGAGCATCTGCCAGGATTGCTCTGGCAATGGTAATGAGCTGGCGTTCTCCCTGGCTGAAACTTCCGCCATCTTCTCCCACGAGGGTGTCATAACCCTTTGGCAGACGGGTGATAAAGCTGTGGGCACCGGCAGCTATGGAGGCGGCAACCACTTCTTCATCCATGGCGTTTTCACGCCCATAGCGGATATTTTCCCGGATGCTTAAGTAAAACAGAGCGGTATCCTGTAATACAATGCCGAAACTGTTTCTGAGACTAGATTTTTTGTATTCCCTCAGATCTATTCCATCTAAAAGGATGCGGCCGCCTGTTACATCATAAAACCGTGCCAGTAGGCTGATGATGGTAGTCTTTCCAGCGCCGGTGGGACCCACAATGGCAATGCGGGTCCCGGAAGGGACGGTAAAACTTAAATCTTTTAAGATAGGATTTTCCGGGTGATATCCAAACCAGACATGGTCAAATACCACTTTACCCTTTGGGTTCTCTGCGGACAGGGCATCCGGTTTATCTGCCGGTTCAGGCACTTCATCAAAGATATCAAATATACGTTCAGCACCGGCTACAGCAGTCTGGAATACATTGAAGATGTTGGATACTTCAATGAGTGGTCTGGTAAACTGCCTGGAATACAGCAGAAAACTGGATATGACACCTACGGTTATGAGTCCCTGTGATGCCATGATACCACTGACAACGGTGATACAGATAAATCCCAGGTTATTAATAACGTTCATAATAGGCATCAGATAACCGGACCAGATCAGTGCCTTTGTTCCAATCCGGCAAAGGGATTCATTGTAAGTTTCAAATTCTTCCGTGACCTGGGCTTCCCTGCCGAAAGCTTTTACCAGAGAAAGGCCGGATATGCTTTCCTCAATATGGCCGTTTAGTGAACCAAGTACATTTTGCTGTGCCCGGTATAACTTCCGGGTGTGTTTGGTAATGGTTTTGGTAAGTAAAAATACAAATGGAACGGTAATCAGTGCAGTTAAGGTAAGCCAGATATTTAACCAAAACATAATGCACAGTATGCCTGTTAAAGTAAATGCAAGCATCATAAGCTGGGTCAGGGAATCGGAAATGGTGGTGCTGATATTATCAATGTCGTTTGTCAGCCTGCTCATTAAATCTCCGTGCTGGCTTTTATCAAAATAAGAAAGTGGCAGGTCTTTCATTTTGAAAAACAGGGATTTACGAATAAAGCAGATCATGTTTTGGGATACGGAAGCCATCAGAAAGGACTGTAAAAAACGGATTGCCCAATCAGCGAGATACACCAGTAATAATCCTGTTAACAAAAAGGGTACCGGATTCAAAGCGTCAATATGATCAATAATGCGTCCAATCAAAAACGGAGTCAGCATTGCGGAAAGAGAGGCAAAGCCGGACAGTAAGAATACGGCTGACAAACCCTGGCGGTGTCCCCTTGTGAGCTTCCAAAGCCGCAGCAATGTGCCTCTTAGGTTCCTGGGTTTTACTACGGGCAGCCCTCTCTGGTGCCTCATAGATGTTTTGGCAGGCGGAATTCCATTTGGTTTAAGCTCTGGCAATTTCTTCATCTCCTATCTGTGAACGGTATATTTCCTGGTAAACGCTGCATTCTCTTAACAGTTCCTCGTGTTTTCCCTGCCCGCAAAGCACACCATTTTCCAGGCATAGAATCAGATCAGAACCCATGACAGAAGAGATTCGCTGGCTGATCAGAAAAACGGTAGTTCCCTGTGAATGGGAGCGGATATTACTCATTACACTGGCTTCCGTTGAAGCGTCTAAAGCGCTTGTGCAATCGTCCAGAATCAGGATTTCAGGCTGCCGGACCAGAGCTCTTGCAATGGACAGCCTTTGTTTCTGACCTCCAGAGAGATTGACTCCGCCCTGGCCAAGCATGGTATCATACCCATCAGGAAGGGTTTCGATAAAACTGTGGGCACAGGCAGCCCTGGCTGCCTCACAGATCGTATCGTACCCAGCGTCCAGATCTCCCCAGCGAAGATTATCAATGATGCTGCCGGAAAATAAAAATGATTTCTGGGGTACTATGCCAATGTGTCTGCGCAGGCGTCCGGTATCCAGTGTGCGGTTGTCTGCACCGCCTACCAAAACTGTGCCTTCATTTACATCATAAAACCTTGGTATCAGATGAATCAGTGTTGACTTTCCGGAACCGGTGGAACCAATAATTCCGATGGTGTTACCGGCCATGGCATGAAAACTGATATTCTGCAGTGCCAGGCGCTTTGAGCCGGGATAGGAAAAGGATACGTTCTGAAAGAGCACATCTCTGGATAAAGAACCTATCGCCGGTGATTCCGGTTCGGTCATTGACGGAACTTCATCTAATACCTGCTGGACACGATTAGCGGAGGCGGTTGCTCTTACCATGCTGTTTAAAATATTGGAGACCATGCTTAGGGAAAAAAGTACCTGTGTCATATAATTTACAGATGCCATCAGTTTCCCCACATCTGTCTGTTCTCCTTTGCCGCCAAGCCAAAGCAATATCACGATTCCGATGTTGACAGTAAGATTGATCAGAGGACCAAAGACAGAAGTTATGCGCATCGCTGATGTCCCGGAGGATGCCAGTTCATCGGCTGCCCGGGCAAATTTATCTGTTTCAAAACGTTCTTGGCCAAATGCTTTTACAACCCGGATGGAAGATAAAAACTCCCGGCTGACATTATTCAGACGATCCAGCTTTTTCTGCAGGCGGGCAAATCTTCGATATCCCAGCATCATATTTCCCAAAATCCAGAAGGAACAGAGTATGAGAATCAGAACAATCATTGGAATCTGCTTCGGAGTCCTGGTGACAATCAGAAATATGGCACCAATGCAGGTTATGGGGGCCTTTACCAGAATCCGCATGCTTCCGTTAATAAAGTTTTGTATCTGCGTTACATCATTGGTCAGGCGTGTGATCAGGGATGCAGGATGGAGCTTGTCAATATTCGCAAAAGAGAAGGTCTGGATTTTTTGAAACAGGATAGAACGAAGTTCTTTTCCGATCTGCTGGGAGGTGCGGCTTGCCAGGATATTGCGCATAACCGCACCCAGTGCACCCAG
>NZ_JAWYAJ010000585.1:0-29520 GCF_034124845.1 Robinsoniella sp. | reverse complement strand
ACTTGGAATGAAACTGTCTCCCGGTGAAAACATCTGTTACTATCTGGATTACCAGATATTTGACCTGTTTTCCGGTATGAAATCACCGGAGTCCCTGGGTCGTTTCTGTCATCCTGCACTGACTCTGCTAAGGCAATACGACCATAAAAATAACACGCAGTTTTATCAGACACTCTGTGCCTATCTGGACTGTGGATGCAGTATTAAATTGACAGCTGAACAGCTCTACATTCACCGCAATTCACTGGTTTACCGCCTGAACCGAATCACGGATGTGTGCCGGGTTGACCTGGATGACACACAAACCTGCTTTTTACTGCGCCTGTCCTTTTTGATTGACAAATATAACGGGTTAAATCAGGAGCAACTGATGTCCAAAATGTTTCGTTGCAAATCCTTATAAATTGCGATATAATGACCTTAATTGCTATTCAGACAGAACCAGGAGGTGAGATGTAGGTATGAAAGACGACCAATACGAACAATTAGCCGCAGTTTTACGACCAATGTTGAAAAAAAACCTGATCCAGACATACGAAGCCTACATCAATTGCAGTAGAGCAGGTCACTATATCCGGAAAAATATTTTAAAATTAAAACACGATGATCTCACCTTAGAGAAAATAATTGCCCACGCAGTAAAGGAAGCTGCCTCTGAATCCATTGATGTAGAAGAGGGAATCCGTAAATTGCGTGAATTGCGCCGGGTTTATAAGCGAAACTGGTCGGATACCATTCGCGAAGAAGTCATGGACCCCGAGAATCTGAAGCCCCGTAACCCCCAGCTGCTTCGCAAGGAAGCCGAGGCTGCTTACGATATCAGCATTTATAAAAGAACTGACCACCGTAAATCGGTAGAAGCCCGCATGCGGGAACGATATGAAGAGATTGAAAACTGGAGGGCGGACGTAACCGCTCTGATTACAGATTTCCATTTTTATGGCGGAAAACCAGCCAAATCACAGGCTAATGCATTTATTCATGACATAGCGCTGGAATCATTGATTATTGTCAACCGTGAATTCAATGGCTCTTTGGAAGGCTACACCACGAAATTCCCTATGGTTTACATGCAGGCACCCATTTTCAACTACCGCAGTACAAATCTGGATTTTGAAGTGGAAATCCTGCAAAATGAAATCCGTCTTTTCAACAGCTATGACTTTGAGGGCGGAAACGTCCGTGTGGAAATGAGTACGGAGAACCTGGATCTTCCTTCCGTAACTTCTGCCGACACTTTAGAAGAAATTAAATCTAAATATAATATTAATACCATGACAAAGCGGGATCTGGATATGAAGGATCGTGAGATTTTAAACTGCCTCTATACCATGATGTCCGCGGAAACAGTTCGTACCAGGTTAATTACCGGAAAATTGAAAAACCTGGCAAGATTGGTATTTAACATTGAAACTCCGCGTAAAAAGCATCTGGATGATATTAAAGAAAGGCTCTTTAAGCTTCAGGACTACAACTATTCCGTGACCATTACGGATAAGGAAACCGGAAAAGAGGCGGAAAAGCTTCAGTTAAATATGATTGTTACAGCACGTGTCTATGAAGACCATGGTGTTGTATATTTTGAAGTACAGCCAAGTGACCAGATGATTAACACATATATCCAGAAAAAATATGTCAATATTCTTTCCCAGAGTTATCGTCTGATTGATTCACCTCAGACAAAGGCCATTCTGGTTATGCTTCAGTCAGAACGATTAATGTCCTATATGAATAACAGCCTGGATGCCACATTTACTTTAAATTATTTCCGTGCCCATATGAAGCTGCCACGTATGAATCCTGCGGCTTTGAAAAAAGAGCTGGACAAACATTTAAAGATTTTAAAAGATAAGAAAATCGTTGTGGATGAATATACCATAAAACGTGCAGAAATCGATGTTCATTTTACACCTTTGGAAGACCGGGAGCTGATTGCTTACGGTGTGGAACGCAATCTTCTTGCCGAGACAAATATTATTGACGCAGAGTACACCGTAAAAGCTTAAAAGTATGACTACTTATACGACTACTTAAATGAGGTAAACCCATGAAACATTCTGAAGAATTTGATAACAGAGGCAGACGGTCCCTGCGACGTGCCCCGAACAGTCCCAGAAGAACACGTATCTCCAAAGAACCGGAGGAGCGCAGGCAGGAAATTATTGAGACTGCGCTGGAACTTCTTGCTGAAAAAGGCTATGACAATACGAATGTGCAGGATATTACAGACAGAATGAATGTATCTCCCGGATTATGCTACCGCTATTTTAAATCCAAAACAGAGATATTCGCAGCCGCTTCGGAGCTTTATGCCAGCAAAGCAATTAAGCAGATAAAAGTTCCCAGCTCTGCAGATATCCCGGTAATAGAAAAACTTCAGATTTTTATAAAACGTATTTTTGATTTTTCTATGTCACATCAGCAATTTGAATCCCGGTATCATGAAGAAACCGACATTCGGGCAATCCATTTAGACCACGTAGCGGACCAATGGTACACTCTGCTTCTGCCCATTATTGACCAGGGAACAAAAGAAGGCATCTTCCATTGCAAGGACATTCCGGCAACCACCCATTTTTTGATCTACGGTCTGGTTCACACCTTTCATAAACGGATACCCGCTGCAAAAGATACATCTGCTTACATGGAAAATTTTCTGTTATTTATATATGATATGTTTGCACGTGTACTGGAATTTCCAGTATCTTCATTTGGAAAATTATAATCCAATTCAAACTTATAGAAATTACCCGGAACACCATGACGGATGACCGGAAAAAAGAATGCACCTGTTTTAGGCTAACCTGACAGGTGTATTTTTATTTTATAAATGTGAGTGAATTTATTCATTGACAAATCCGGGAATGCATAGTATTATCTGAGTGAAGAAATTTACTCACTAGATAATAATGAAAGTAGGTGGTTTATATGGGTTTACGGTACTCCGGAGAAAATTATCTGAAATCCATCTTTCTCCTTCATCAGGAACAGTCTGTCGTGCGCTCTGTTGACATCGCTGAACGCCTGGGATTCACAAAGGCAAGCGTGAGCCGTATGCTTAAGAACCTTGTCCGGGATGGCTTTGTCGCCGTGGATGATAACAATGTATGCCTGACGGAAAAAGGCTTGTTTGCAGCCAGTGGAATCTATGAACGATTTTCAACCATATTTGATTTCTTAGCTGATTTTCTGGAAATCCCCCTGGACATAGCAGCACGTGACGCCGGGGGTATGGAACACATCATCAGTGAAGAAACATTGTGTGCACTTCAAAAGCTTCTGGTTAAGAAAGGAACAGGTGATTCAAGTGATTACATATCTGATACAGCATCTGATTAAAGATAGTGAGTGCATATCGAAGCCGTCTGTGCAGAAGGCATATGCAAAAATATGCAGTATAGCCGGTATCTTTTTTAATACCCTTCTTTTTCTTGCAAAACTGTTTTTTGGTACGGTCAGCTCTTCTTCTGCCATTATCGCTGATGGATTTAACAATCTATCAGATGCCCTCACTAGCGGCGCCTCCTTTCTGGGCTATTGTCTCGCCGGAATGGGTGCTGGAGAAAACCATCAGTTTGGACATGGGCGTTATGAATGGCTGATGGGATTTGTATCCGGTCTGGCTGTTTTTTTCATGGGCACGGCATTAGCAAAAGATTCTGTAACCGCTATACAGTCACCAATGCCAATCACATTTAGCGGACCGGTATTATTTATGCTCCTGGCTTCCATTTTCATAAAATTCTATATGTATCTTTACAACAAAAACATTGGCAATAAAATATCCTCGGCATCCATGAAAGCTGCTGCCACTGACTGCATCAGTGATATGGCATCCACGGCTGCAATTACCTTAGCCCTGGTAACCGAGCACTTTACCGGCTGGCACATTGATGGCTGGTGTACCCTGCTGGTATCCGTATTTATCATGTTTTCAGCTATAAAATCCATCACGGAAACGGCTGACCGTTTCATGGGACATTCCCCAGACAACGGCTTATCTGATAAAATTACAGAACTGGTTATGCAGTATCCCCAAGTTCAGAGTATCCGTAACCTGACGATCCATGATTACGGCATGGGACAATATGCAGTCTCCATGCATATTACAGGCGCTGATGGGCAAAACAGTGCTGATTTGTATACAGCAGCGCAGAATATTTCCTATGATCTTTACCAGAACATGAATTGTACCGCCACCATACAGCCAGACTTTTTAGCTTCGGACAACGGTTCGCACAACCTTATAAAAAATGCAGTTGAAGATATCATCTGCTCCTTCGATGAAAATGCACGGATGAAAGATCTGCATTTTGTAAACGCGGCTCCTTATACTAACGTCCTGATAACTATCTGCGGTTCCTGGAAAATCTGCAAAAAAGAGCTGCTGCTCCATGAAAATATATGTAAAGCTGTATATTCCCTTGACAATAGCTCTCATGTAATCACAAAGTTTCTCATTGCTTCTCCGGTAAAAAAACCATTTTTAACCGAAAGTAAGCCCATTTTATAAAGGTACCTTACTTTTTTTCAAAAAGGTATTGACAAAATACAAAGGTACCTGTATTATATAAATCAAGGTACCTTTGTATTTTACTATTACTTGAACTCAATTTGAAAGGAGAACATAAATATGAGCGAACAATTTAAAGATTTAATGGAACTATTTATAAGAGCAGACGCACTTCTTCACCGATATCAGGGCACTTATTTTCGAAACTTTGGACCCTTTGCCAGCCCTCATAAAGGGCAGGGACGTGTACTTTCACTTTTAAAACTACAACCTGAAATCACCCAGAAGGAGCTGGGATATCTCTTGGATATGAGAAATCAGTCTCTGGGAGAACTCCTGGGTAAACTGGAACGAAACGGCTACATCACACGCACCCCATCCGAAAAAGACAGGCGGGTCATGAATATCAAACTCACTGAGGAAGGAGCCAAAGCCGCTGAACAGTTAGATGGGAAGCAAGAAGATGTAAACCAGATTTTCTCATGCCTCAGTGAGGAAGAACAGACTGTGTTAAGTGATTACCTGGAACGGCTCATCGATGCCCTGGAAAAAACATTTGAAGAAATGGGTATCCCGGAACATGAGCATGGAAGACCTTGTGGTCATCCACATTCCCATCCTCACGGCCACTCTCACGAACAGGAACGGGATTTCGGAGGGCCACAGGGATTTGGCGGTCCCTTTGCATCCAGACACGATCCCAGGGCTTCCTTTACGGGCCGTCCCGGTTTTCCGGGTACCCCGAAACACCCGGAACATCCAGGCAGACATGAGCGGGATGGCTTCTCCGGTTATGGGGAACATCCCGGCAGGCATAAGCAGGATGACATCTCCGGTTATGGCGAACATCCCGGCAGGCGTGGACACGAGGATGACTTCGACTTCAGATATTTCGAACAATTCCAATCCTCTGATCGTCCGGAGGCTCCATACCGTCCGGAATTTTCCGAAAGCTTCGACTGTCCAAAACACCCGGGATGCCATGGAAACCGTTGTCCGGAATGCGATTTTGAAGAACTGAAATATAAATACACCGGAAACTGGGAAAAGATGAGCGAAGCTGGCGATGTGGATACTGAGGCTGGCAAAACAGAGACCGATGCTTGCGATACAATCACAAAGACAAACAAAGCTGATATCGAAGTTGAAACAAATACTATGACTAAGGATTCAGATACGAAAGACAGCAATAAAGAATAGCAATATGATCGTAACCGGTAAACAGTATGATTCAGGCAGTAAAGGGGTGATTTTATGTTTACTAGTATTGTATTATTTCTATATGGCATTCAGATCCTGATTAAGGATTTGATCAAAAAAAGCTGCAGACCGAAATTCAGTCTGCAGAACACTATTCATAAAATAAAACAAAGCTTTAAAAACGAATTGAACTTAATGAAAAATCTGGCAGAAAAACTGGCAGCAATTATTTTAGGAGAGCAGATGGGCATTTAGCATCTGCCCTCCTATTTTATTTGTATGATTCAGTTGGAATTTTTGTAACTTTCTGATCCATATTAAAAATACGCGAAACTTGCCAAATTCCATATCCATCTATATAATAAAATCATAGGAAAGGGGGAATGACCCATCGCAAAAAGCAGGAAAAATTGTGCATAGGCAGCGCATATGTGCCCGGATTGTGTTTGAAAATTGTGGAGGATTAAATGAAAATAAAGAAAATCTCAGATTGTGAAAAAATTAATTTTATGGAACTTCTTCTTCTTGCAGATGAAGATGTAAAAATGATAGAGAAATATTTATATCGGGGTGAGCTGTTTGCATTATATGATGACGGCTTAAAAAGTGTCTGCGTGGTTTCCCGGGAAAGTGATGATGTGTGTGAGCTGAAAAATATAGCCACTTATGAAAAATGGAATGGCAAAGGATATGGAAGCAAACTTTTAGAACATATTTTTTCATATTACAGAGGTAAATACGCTGCCATGCTTGTTGGAACAGGGGACATTCCCTGGATCCTACAGTTTTACCAGAAAAACGGTTTTAAGATTTCTCACCGGATTCCCAACTTTTTCACAGATAACTACGACCACCCCATGTTTGATAATGACATCCAGTTAGTAGACATGGTTTATTTATGTAAATGCTTGTAAACTTCTTACACTTTCAGCCGGGCAACCGGGAGAAAGTGTAAGACAGGATCGTTACAGTTACCTGGATGTTAAGTCGGGCGGCACTAGAGCCTGTTTTAAAACACGCTCTAAGACGCCCGGTCACCTGTCATCCGATACACTCGGTCCGTAATATTCATAGTAGACTGCCTGTGGGATACAAGTAGAACGGTTCTCTCCCTGCAGGCTTCCTGCAATGATTTCAGGACAATCCCTTCATTTAGGCTGTCCAGACTGCTGGTAGGCTCATCCAGTAAGAGAAAGGGAGCGTTGTGTAGAAATGCCCTGGCAATTCCAATTCTCTGACGTTCTCCTCCTGACAGGGTATCTCCCAGTTCACCCACAGGGGTATCATAGCCCCCAGGCAGCTTTTCTATAAATTCATGAATGGAGGCTTTCTTTGCCGCCGCTATGATATCTTCTCTGCTGGCACCTGGATTTGCAATTGCGATATTTGCCCCTATGGAATCATGAAAGAGATAGGTTTCCTGGGTTACATAGCTTTCCATATTTCTTAAATCAGATGTATTAATATCCCTTACATTTTTATCTGAAATTTTTACACTGCCTTTTTGCACATCGAAGAACCGCATCAGCAGTTTTAAAAGCGTAGATTTACCGGAACCGCTTTTTCCATAAATTCCTATGATCTCCCCTTCTTTCATTTTCAGGGAATAATCCTTTAAGATCTCTTCTTTGCCATAGGCAAAGGAAACCTGCCTGCAGCTGACATTGGAAAATCCGGTTGCTGCTTTTCCCGTTACTTCTTTGATCTCCGGTTCCTCTTCTAAAAGAGATAATACCCGCTCACCGCTTGCCAGTGTCTGATTCAGATTATTGGACAGGCTTGATAACGCCGCAACCGGTCCAAAGGATCCCATCATAGCAATGGTGCAGATAATGACTCCGGTAAAATCGCTGTATCCTGAAGTGTAGGCAAACAGCATCAGGAAAAGCATGCTAAAAGAAAATAAAAGGATCACCAGGTTGGTAGCCGATCTGGAACCGCCCTCCATTTTCTGCAATTCTTCCTGCTCCTTTGATAATTTTTCCGACTGCGCTCTCATTTGTTTCTTTTGCTCGTCGCCTCGTCCATATTGGATGGTTTCATGCAGCCCCCGGAGATTATCCAGTACAAAACTGTTCATCTCTCCCAGATCATTGCGGTATTTCATACCTCTTACGGAACCCCGCTTTGAATTCCAAAGGGGAAGCCAGACTCCCACTGCCAGGTAGCCAGCCAGCGCCAGGATTCCTGCCGGAAGATAAAAGTACCCAATAAAAACTGCCATAAACAGAGATGTTAAAAATGCAATGGCGATGGGTGATATGGTATGCGCATAAAATACCTCCAGCAGCTCAATATCACTTGTTATAATGGAAATTAAGTTTCCTTTATCTTTGCCTTCCAGTTTAGCCGGAGCCAGCTTTCTGAGGGCTGAGAATACCTTGTGGCGGATGATTGCCAGCAATTTAAATGCAATATAGTGGTTACAAGCCTGTTCCCCATAATGAAGGATTCCACGGCAGATAGCAAAGGCGATAAGCAGACCAAAAGTAACGGTCAACGAAAGCAGATTCTTCTCACCCAAACCATGGAGAATGCCAACTCCTGCAAGTATCGTCAGAAAGATCGCGAAGAGATATCCCACTACACCCAGGAAAATAGCCGCTGTCATCACATGAAGGAGTGGTTTGACCAGGCCGATCAATTTCCCCATAATTTTAATTCCGCTTCTACGATGCATACTCTGCTCCTTCCTTTTGTCGGTAATGTTCCAACTGCTGTTGATTTTCGTATAGTTTTGCATAAACTCCGGCCTTTTCCAGTAAATGCTCATGGGTTCCGGATTCAGCAATTTTCCCGCTCTGAAGCACATAGATGTAATCCGAGGAAACTACATTCTGCAGCCTGTGTGAAATCAGCAGAACGGTTTTTCGTCCGGCAAGTCCATAAATAACTGACATAATCCGTTCTTCACTCTCAACATCGATATTAGACGTTGCTTCATCAAAAATGTAAATTTCCGAATCATGGAGCAACGCTCTTGCCAGTGCCAGTCTCTGCTGCTGCCCGCCGGAGAGGTTAGAAGCTTTTTCCTGAAGCTTCGTCTGCAATCCCTCACCCGAATATAAGAATTCATACAGGTCCACATCTTTTAATACCTGATCCATCTGTTCTTTGGACGCCCTGGGATTACCCATTGCCAGGTTCTCTTCAACCGTACCTTTAAACAAATAACTGTTTTGCCCGACCATGGTAATATGCGCCATCAGACTTGCTTCTGAAATTTCCGATAGTTCCGTGCCTCCGATGGTAATACTGCCTTCATATCCTTTATTTCTGCTGGTCAGAATCGCCGCCAGGGTGCTTTTTCCACATCCGGAATTACCTACCAGCGAAACAATACTACCTTTGGATATATTCAGATTAATATGGTCTAAAATCTTACGCTCACTGTTATAACAAAATCCTGCATCTTTGAATTTTATAGAATGCTCCTGCTCCGGTACTTCTTTTTCCCCGGTTTTTGCTTCCGGCAGATCCAAAAGCCGGAACATCTTGTCACTGGCTGCCATTCCATTCATTGCAATATGAAAGAAAGATCCCAGGACACGCAGGGGGATAAAAAATTCAGCAGCCAGTAATATCAGGGTAACCGTCCCGGCTAAACCAATATTACCTCCTATATATTCACGGACTGCTACGATCATACCAATTGCAGCGCCCCCATAAGCTACCAGATCCATCACACTGATGGAATTCAGCTGCATAGTCAAGACCCGCATGGTAATGCGGCGGAACTGCTCTGACTCTTGATCCATTTCTTCTGCTTTTTTCCCGTCAGCCTGATAAATCTAAAGGGTTGTAAGCCCCTGAAGATTTTCCAGAAAACTGTCACCCAGTTCCGTATAAGATCCCCAGTATTTATTCAAAAGCTTTTTTGCAAATTTCTGAACGCCCATTATGGATGCCGGAATAAGCGGCACACAGACAAGCAATACAATACATGCTTTCAAACTGATAAAGGACAATACCGCAAATAAAGTCAGCGGTGCCAGCAGGCTGTAAAAAAGCTGCGGCAGATATTTTCCGAAATATATTTCCAGCTGCTCCACACCTTCAACCGATACCTGGACAACCTCCGCAGTTGAGATCTTTTCCTTATAGGAAGCTCCCAGACGCAGTAGTTTTTCATAAATTTTCTCTCTGATCGTGATCTTTACATCTCTGCTCGCGCAAAAGGATGCTTTTGCAGCAAGCCTGTCACAGCCAAACCGAATAAGTATAGATGCCGCTAAAATACAGACACTCACTGCCAGAAGAGTCGTGCCAAGCATCCCTCGATATGTCTTTTCAATTAAATTTCCAATGGTTATAGCTGCCGCTATATTGGCAATGAGAGCCACCCACTGCCATAAAACATTTTGAACAATATATTTTTTCGATTCCGCCAGCAATCCGACTAATCTTGTTTTAATCATGGCGTTTTGCCTCCTTCTTTTTCTCTCTCAGGGTACACCACATATGGTGCAATGCCATAAACGGATGGTAAAGAAGCATTCTGGGACCGGAAAACCGCATTACATCCCGAATCTTCTCCCGCATTTCTGACTGGTAACAATGTACCCGGCAGTTACTGCAAAACGTCTTATTTTCCATAAACGGGCATCTCTGGATTTTTTTCTCGGCATAAGCCAGAAGTTCCTGACATTCGGGGCACAGGATATCCCCCTTGCTCTTGCCGTCAATGCCCACTTTATGATTTTTCCTGCAATATAGACGAATCATCATACTGACTGTTTCCTGTTCCCGGAGACGCTTTTGTTCTCCCTTGCTGCCTTTCGCCATCATATTAATCTGTTAACTCCATTCTGTCTGCTCCATAATCCAAGGTTCTTTTATCTGCACCATAATCCAGGTTCTTTTTATTGCCCGGTATGGTTGCAATCCGAAAGAAAAAGTAATAATATTTGAAGATTACCAACAGGACAATGACTACTCTTCCAGGTATATTATGCATCATAAAAAATGCAAGTGTCAGCATTGCGGATACCGGTAAAAGGATGAAAAGCTTTAATTTAAGTGTCATCGCCCGATTTTTTATAAAGCTGTCCAGATGCTTTTTGTAAAGTCCTGTATTCATGAACCAGTCATGGAACCTCTTGGAACCTTTTGCAAAACAAAATGAGGCTACTAATAAAAATGGTGTGGTGGGCAGTATTGGCAATATCACCCCAATCGCCCCGATTCCCAGACTTAAAAACGCAAGTATCAGCCACAGTAATTTAAATGGATTTCTTTTCATATACGCCTTCCTTCCTTTTCCGAACTTATTATACTTCTTTCGCTTTCCGAATTAGCAGAAGCTAACTTATCTACGCTATAGTTATATATTACGAAACGAAAACTGTCAATGTGAATAAAAAAGTGTTGCATGCGCGCAACATAATCTGAATCAGACTAAAATCACTGATGATTTCAACATCTGACTGTTGTGCGAGTGCAACACCACGATTTTTATTGATAAACTTTCTCACCTTAGCAGCAGGCAGTATCCAACATTTTCGAACCTAATCCTACATCTAGCTGGATGTAGTACTAAATATATAATACCAAAACAGCAGTACTCTCCGGCATGTTAGATTCTTCTTCATTGCAGGTCATGGTCAGATGCACTGCCCCCTGGAGAATATTGCTTTCCTGGATATAAGTAAAGGTAATTGCCGACAGGGGAATCCGAACCTTATTGTTCTTGATCCTTGCCAGCCTGCATATTTCATCTTCCTTGTATTTCATGGTCTGCATCCGTCCTCTGAGGGAGGCGGCTGTATGGGAAGCAGGCATTTCCACATCCAGTGCTGTAAGTTCCAGATAGCCATCCCTTTTCCTGCAGCTCATATGCCCCGGATGATGAAATGCCTGGTTTGCCATAGATATTCTGCCCGGAATCCGGTCCTTTTCCCGATAGAACGTGAATGATATATCATAGTCTCCCACAGCTAAGTAATCACTGAGTTTTCTTCCATTAAACGTCTGTACGTGCTCTTCACCGGACTTTAGCGAATCGAATGCCTTATGAAGAATGCCCAGCTTTCTCAGAACCTGAACTGTTTCCTCACTGCATGCCTCAATAATACACGCCGCCTGATCTTCGGCATGAGCAGAATCCATCCCTTCTTTTTGCAGCCACAGACTGATTTCTTCCCGCTTCCTGCCGTACTCTTCCAGTAACATTTCACCGGAGGGCGTAAATTCAAAGTCCTCTGTGAGGATATTCTTAGATACACATTCTCCATAAAAGCGGGATAGGGTAGAAGCATTTACGGATAATTCCTCCCCCAGTTTTCGGAGTCCCGGCCTGCCTTTACGCTGGCGGTGTCTCCGTAAAATCTGCAGAAACTCATACTGCTTTCTGGTAAATTTGTACGCCTCACTTTTCTCAATACGGTTCATGTCTACTTACTCCTTTCCCATCACCCCAGTGTAACAACCATCTGTAAATCAGTGCTCAATCCAGACAGAAACTATAGTAGCAATGCATAAATGCATCTATGATTCTGATCCAATCATTTCCTGTATAACTACTATCATAACACGCCATTAAATTATTACAATGTTGGAAATGAGATAATTTCTCAACTAAATATTTTTCTTATAACTTTTACTAACCGCGATAAAATAAATGCCATATAGTATAAAATGCAGTCCTGCTGTGCTGGCTATCGAACCCCAAATCCATCCTCTTCCCGGAATAACAGGAAAGGTAAAGGATTCTGGCTGCATGACATTCATGGAGATAAATACCAGGCTGCTGCTGATTACCACAGCCGGAATCAGAGGAAGCAGAAAAAATGCAGCCAGCTGTTTGTTCACCGTTTGATTGACTTTCCCTGCATTCATGCCGATATGCCTTAGGATATCATACTGCTTTTTATTTTTTTCAGTATCGCTTAAAATCTGTGTTACCAATATGGTGGCACCGGTGACGATAAAAATAAGTGCCAGATAAAATAGCGCCACCATGACAGAATACACATTCGCATACGACTTTTTAAATGCCGATCTGCCTGAGATATAATCCTTGTCCACATTCGCCATGCTGGTCGCATAACTACCCATTTCACTGGTAGATATTAACATATTTCGATTCAGGATCTCTAACCTGCTATGCTGGCTGCACAGCTTTTCTAACGCCATACTGCTGACCGGTCTGTCGGTATGCACCGAATAAACCTGATAGACTACAGACAGCTTCTCCACCATATCATCCGGGGCAATAATGATAAAATCCAAGCCGTTTCCATAGGCATCTGCCTGATTAAAAGGAGCTGTATTTATACTTGCCAGCTCCATCGTTTTACCGTTTATGGCGATCCCGCGATGAAGTAATCCGCTGTATGCATCCTGAAGTGCCGCTGTACAATGGATCATATATTCATTCTCCTGAAGCTTAGGAACCTCTATATCAAGCATATTACACAGGGTACGGTAGTCACTGTATTTCATGAACGTATCATACTGATACTCTACATATATATCCTGGGGCAGACTGCTGTATTCGGCAGCAGCCTTTTTTCGGATATCCTGAAAGGTTCTGCTCTCATTGTGATAGACATTATAGGAATGATCTGCTGTCACAGATGCTTCCCCTTCTATGCTGCTGCGATAGTCCGACAAACGGCTTTCCGGATTTTTGCTTAAAATTACGATATCAAATACATTCAATTCTATGGATCTGCTGGCTATTTTATTTACGGAAACGGCAACTCCCATAGCCGTCAGTGCCAATGTAAAGAGTATACATATCATGCTCAGTGTCATACTTAGGGATGCTATCTTAGATGTAAAAGAACGGAGTAAAAAGAGCCTGTTTTTGCTGTATTTTATATTTTCCCTGCTGCCAAATACCTTTGCCAGAAACCCCGGAACGCTCTGAAAAAAACCAAACAGAAAAAGCACGATTAATGCCAGGCCAAACAAGACATCATACCCTTTTCCAATGGGCATATAAATAAATAATCCGATTCCAGCCGCACCGCAGATAAATGATATGAGAAATACAACCACCATCCATCCTGCTTTCTCCAAACTCGATTTCTCATTTCTTTTTTCATAATACAGTAAATCATACAGCTTCATTTTACGGATTGATCTGCCATTTCTCCACAGTGCAAAGATAAAAATCAGCAGAAAATAGAATCCGGTTAATGCAATTGCCCGTAAGGAAAAGGAAATGGAAAACTGGTAATCTGCCCCGAACAGATTCAAAATAATAATTTTCAGGATTTCAGAAATCAGGTATCCAAATAATGTTCCGCAGACAAATGCCATCCCGCAGATCAGGAAATTCTCTTTAAAGAATAATCTTGAAATATCTTTATTCGATATTCCCAGAATCATATAAGTACTTAATTCTTTACTTCGTTTCTTCAGCATAAAGTTCGTCATATAATGGACCAGCCAGCCCAAAATAAACACGATTAAAATCGAAATCATAATAATCATATAGAATAATATTTCCAGTTCAGGCAGACTGGAAACCGTATCGGAAAAAATAAGTGCATGAAACCCGTACATAAAAGAAACGGTACAGGTAATTGTTATGAAATAGATCATGTACTCCCTTGCCTGCCGCTTTGCATTCCTTATGGAGAGCTGTTTCAGCATGGCACATCACCTCCCAGTAAAGAGAGCACATCGAGGATTTCATGATAGAATCTGGAACGTGTTTTCTCACCTTTCCATATTTCATTAAAGATCTTTCCATCCTTTAAAAATAAAATACGGTTTGCATAACTGGCGGAAAATGCATCATGGGTTACCATGAGAATTGTCGCTGTCATCTCCTGATTCAATTCTTCCATTACCTCTAACAGCCTGAAGGCTGATTTGGAATCCAGCGAACCGGTAGGTTCATCAGCCAGTACCAGTTTCGGTCTGGTAACAACGGCTCTTGCACAGGCACACCGCTGCCGCTGTCCTCCGGATACCTGGTAAGGAAATTTAGGCAGAATGTCCTCAATCTGCAGCCGCCTTGCTATTTCCATAACACACCTGGTAATTTCTTTTGGTTCCATCTCCTTTATCGTCAGCGGCAAAGCTATATTTTCCTCAATCGTCAGGGTGTCCAGCAGATTGTATTCCTGAAAAACGAACCCCAGATTGTCTCTGCGAAATGCGGTAATCTCCTCTTCCTTAATCGTGGTAATATCCTCCCCATCTAAGAGAATTTTACCTGAAGTGACCGTGTCGATAGTGGAAATGCAATTGAGCAGTGTCGTTTTCCCGGAGCCGGAAGCCCCCATGATACTGATAAATTCTCCTTTTTCCACGCCAAAACTGACTTTATTTAATGCCTTTGTAATATTCGTTTTCGTACCATAATATTTTTCAATATATTCTACCTGCAACAGCATATCATTACTCCTTTTCCATTTGTTTCCCGGGTTGCTGTTATTGTAACAGTAATTTTGCTGCTGTTGTATACAGAAAGCTTTATTTTAACTTACAAAATTGAAAGAATAATCACTGCCTCTGCAGATAATCTCCTTTGGGAAAGAAAAGTGTGACAGCCGTATACTCCCCCGGGACAGATTCCACTGAAATCTCTATTCCCAGTTTTTTGCAGAGTTCTCTGGAAAGATACATTCCAATCCCGGTAGAATTGCGGTTTACCCTGCCATTGCTGCCGGTAAAGCCTTTCTCGAATATACGTTTCTGCTCGCTTTCTTTTATCCCCATCCCATTGTCACGGATCGTAAGGGATACCCCCTGAGGTGCCTGATTTGTCATAATATCGATTTGCAGAGAATTTTCTTTCCTGTATTTTATACAATTAATAATCACCTGATTTATGATAAATTCAATCCATTTCTGATCCGTATAGACACAGGCATGAACCTGTTCTGTATTTACAAGAACGCAGTTAGAGATTAACAACTGCTTATTTCTGGCTAGTACACTTCGAACCGCTGCGTGCAGGTGTGTTTCTTTTATCATATAATCCTTTTCTACGCTTCCCATTCTGGCATAATAAAGTACTCTTTCCACATCCGTTTCGATCTGCTCAACCTGGGTAAGAATTTTCCTGGACTGGTCTGTCTTATGATTTTCACATATCAGCTTTGCCCCGGTAATGGGAACCTTTATTTCATGGATCCATTTTTCAATAAAATCCCGGTATTCTTCATTTTCACGCTGTGCCTGGGATACTTCATCTGCCATTGATTTCATAGCTTTTTTCATAAATCGGAAGTAGATACCGCCCTCTTTTGATACAGGCATCTTCGCTATTTCCCCAGTCAGGTATTTCTTATCCAGCGTATCAGCCAGGGAAACTAACTCATCAGAATATTTTTTACGGTACCGGTAATCGGGCAGAAAATAAAAAAACAGTATGGTCAGCCAGCATAATATGATAATGGCAATCTCTCCGATACCATTTCCAATTAAATATAAAAATATGGATAACCCAAAGATACAGGCTGCATTTAACAGTAAGGCTCCCGATCTGTCTGTAAGATATTCTTTTAATCTCATACTTTATAACCCATTCCTCTTTTCGTCTGAATAAGATCCCTCACATTAATCTGGTTCAGCTTATCCCTGATTCTTGTCATGTTCACGCTTAAAGTATTGTCATCTATATGGATTTCATTATCCCACAAATATTCGATCAGTTCCATGCGGGAAACCACTTTCTGGCTGTTGGTAAACAGATAATAGAGAATTTTCAATTCTGTTTTGGACAGCTCTGCCTTCTGATCCTTATACTGAATCACTGCAGATACCGGAAAGAGTTTTACCTCCTGACATTCTAAATAGTCCATAGGGGCACTGGTGCTGCCCGTTCTGCGAAGCAGCAGTTGAATCCGCGCCAGAAGTATGGGAATATTATA
The DNA here is from genome assembly GCF_034124845.1 of Robinsoniella sp. NCBI lineage: Bacteria > Bacillati > Bacillota > Clostridia > Lachnospirales > Lachnospiraceae > Robinsoniella > Robinsoniella sp. The sequence continues at coordinate 12,972 of NZ_JAWYAJ010000585.1, read as the reverse complement.
GGGTTTCGTTATATAGTCGTCACCGCCCAGGGTCAATGCCTGCAGCTCATCAAAGGGGGTATCTCTGCCGGTAATAAAAATGATTGGAACCGATGAAAAGCTGCGGATGGAAGAACATAAACGAAAGCCATCCTGTCCCGGCAGGTTGATATCCAGCAGTATCAGATCCGGGTTGTACGTTTCTACTTCACTTATACAGTCGTCAAAATCAAGTACCGTTTCAGCCAGATATCCTGCATTTTTTAACAGAATGGTCAGCTCTTCCCGGATCACCAGTTCGTCTTCAATAATTAGTATTTTATTCATCGCTACCTCCGATTTGTGCTTCTTTTTACAATATACACTATTCGAAGGACAATATCTACCTTTTTACATAATCTCATATTTTCTCAGCTTTTGCACATTTTCTATATCAGTATGCCGGATATTTAACTGTAATGGTTTTGATAAATTCAGGCAATAGATTTCCAGAATCGACTTGGCATCAATGATGTATCTGCCGGATATGAGATCAAAGCTTCCATCCATTTGTGATATATCTTTTATAAAATTTTTGACTTCCCCGATGGATTTTAATTCAATATAAATTGTTACCATAAATTTATTCTCCTTCTTTCAGCTGGCTGCTATTTCAGAAGCCGCCCACATTTATATGCGGTCAGCCTCTAACGGTCCCAATGACTAATCACTTACAATTTACAGCTGTGATAAAAATATTATAAGCAAAAGAAGTCTATAATTCCATGACTCCGATTAATCAATTTAATTGACTATAAGGAAACTATTTTATATAATGTAAGAAAAGAAAGGATAAAATATATGGAGTATGAACAGATCTTGCAGGAACTAAAAGAATGGACGAATGATGAATGCCTGTTTCGGGACTTTGCTGTGGTGAAGCAAAACAAAATTTCACTGGATTCTTTTTTAGAGACTTATCAGTACGATGTATCGGGTATAAATATGGTAATGCACCCGGAGAAAATTGCTTCTTTTCGTTCCGAAGATGAATTTATCAGTACCGGGCGCAATGTGTCTATTGTGAAACATCCACGTTACTTTCCGCTTTTCTATCATGAACATGGATTTTTTGAAATGATTTATGTTATATCCGGGAATTGTATCCAGCATTTTCAAGAGAAGAAAATTATTTTATCCAAAGGGGATTTATGTCTGCTTGCACCAGGGGTCATGCATGGAATCGAAGTATATAACGACAGTATCATACTCAACATCCTGATACGCTATACCACATTTCTTGATATTTTCATCAATACGGTGAGAGACAAAACTCAGATTTCACATTTTTTTCTGGACAACATCTATTCCCGTAAAAAGGTGCGCTATCTGATGTTTCAAACACAAGGAGATGCTGTGATCCGAAACTATATTCTGGATATGTACAGGGAACACCGTAACCCGGATGAATATTCGGACCGGATAATATGCAGCCTGGTGACGATTTTCTTTACCCAGCTGATACGCAGACACCAAAGTACGCTGGAAATCCCTAAATCTCATAAAGATGACTGTGAAACCTCCATGATCAACTACATCATCAATGAATATAAAAATGTTTCCATTGACCAAGTTGCAGACCATTTTCATTATTCACGGCAATATTGCTCAAAGCTAATCAAAGAAGTTACCGGCTATACCTTTTCTGAATTATTAACTAATATTCGGATGCAGCAGAGCGAAAATCTGCTGGTTTTCACTTCTATGATTATCGCAGATATCAGCGACAAAGTCGGGTATAAGAACCCGGAGACCTTTATCCGCATGTTTAAAAAGCACATGCGCGATACGCCAAGCCATTACCGGAAACAAAACTCACAGACAGGCATTAAAAAAAGAGTACCCAAATAGTGAAGGGTACCCTCTCTTTGTCTGCGTAACGGTCTAATTTTCCGATTTTCACTACTACTCCGATCTCGGACGCCAGGTCCAGGATATCCCCTTCTCTGGATATTCCCTGCCCGTATATGATATCAAATTCTGCCTCTTTAAAAGGAGGTGCAATCTTATTCTTCACTACCTTTACCCGGGTTCTGTTGCCGATACGGTCTCCAGCACTTTTAATTTTCCGGTATATTCAAACCAACAAAATTCTGCTCCACGGACACACTTTCTGCCATTCCCCGATGCGTACATTGCTATATAATTCCCGGTAAAAACACCTCCGGCTTCAGTAGTCAGATATGCCGTCTCCCCTCTTCCAATTTCATGAAACTGCTTACCGTCCAGGCTGTAACGGAATACATACGTTTCCAAATCTGCTTCCATTTCCAGAAATACTTGGGAACAATTGCAGGGAATTTTATTTTCCGTCTTCCACAGGCTTCCAATCTGCCTGCGAAACAGGATACAGTCTTCCCCCTCCTGCCTGCTAACTGCAATTTCATAATGATGGCGGTTATTCATATAAACCGTAAGTCCTGCCTCTTCCTCATCCTGCTCTCGCACAAAATGCAACTCTGTCCGGGCTATGCAGTTGTGATGCTCCTGCCTTCGTCCGATCCATGCAATAGTATCCGCTTTTGAAAGTGCATTTTCATTGCCATACAGGGTAAGTCCTCTCCCGGAAATAACATTCCATAACTGAGGGCAGGGGTTATATATAAAATTCCATGCAAAATCAAGCTTTTCGGAATCGAATGTATCTCTGACTGTAAGGGTTTTCTGCTGAAAAATATTCATATCCGGGCAGCCCGGCAGACAGTCTGTTTCTACTTCCTCTTCCACCACTCCCTTGTTGCCCATCACGGGCCAGCCATGTTCATCCCACACCATAGGTACAAGCATCGTTTCTCTTCCCAGGTTATGCCGGAATGGATAGGAAAGCGGACGGATTCCAAGGCAAACAGCCCACCAGTTACCATTCTGATCCTGGGTAATATCTGCATGTCCAATCGCCTTCAGGGATGTTCCTCTGCTCCTGTTTGTCAATACCGGATTACCGCAGTATCCTTCATAGGGTCCCCATATATTCCGGCTTCTGGCAGCCGTCAGCATATGACCGTATTCCGTACCCCCTTCTGAGATAAACAGGTAATACCAGTTATTGATTTTATAAATATGGGGTCCTTCCGGACAACAGCCGCCGGTCCCGCCCCAAATGTACGTTTTTTCTGTCTTTCTTTTACCTGTCACGATATCAATCTCGCACAAAAAGATCTCTCCGTGGGTTCCGCAGTAATAGACTTTTCCATCATCATCAAAAAACAGAGATGGATCGATTCCGGGACAGTCCAGCCAAATGGGATCTGACCATTCACCGCCCGGATCTGTGGTCCATACGATAAAATTTTGTTCATTTCCTCCGCTGACTGTTCCATAGGAAATGTTCGTGGTAATTACATAGAAGATCCCCTCATGATAACGGATGGTGGGTGCATAAATACCGGTACTGTTTGGATCGCCTTTATAAAGAGTCAGCTGCTCATTTCTGGTGATGCAGTGTCCGATCTGGTCCCAGTGCACCAGGTCTTTGCTGTGGAATACAGGTATCCCCGGAAAATACTCAAAGGAACTTGTCACCAGGTAATAGTCCTCTCCTGCCCTGCAGATGCTTGGATCAGGATGAAAGCCCGGTATAATTGGATTTTTGTATTTCATATCATCTCTCCATTTCAAATATATTTTATTTGTCAAAGCAATGAATGCAATTCATTCCTATAACTGCATTATTTAGAAACACAAAAATCATATCATAACACTCTTTCGTTTAACACCGGAACAATTACAGTTATTTTACCGTACTTTTTATACCATCCTTTGAAATGGCAGGCGCTATTCCTCCATAACACTGTGCAGACCAGCCACACTGTCAACAGGAAGAGAAAAGACAATGGTACGGGATTTGGTGGATAACCCTGCCCGTTCCATGATCGCTTTCATAATATTAGCCTTATCCCGTTTTTTCGCAACGATATAAATCATATCTTTTTCATCGGCAATGGATACTCCAAAGAATTTTGATACAAATTCACTTTCGCTTCCTTTTGCATGAATAATGGTTCCGCCTCCGGCTCCTGCGCTTCGGGCTGCCTCCATGACTACATCCGAGCTGCCCCTTTCTGATATGGCGATGATCAGGGCATAGAGCATCTCATTTATATGAATTGTTTCTTCTGACTGCATAGTTCTTTCCTCCATAAGATATCTCATACTGGAAATGCCTCCGATGCTGTCTAACGGGATCGTAATCGCAATTCCACTTCCGGGCATGTTGATGCCCATTTCTGACACCAGTTTCTTCAATAGCCGTTTTGAAAGGTCCCCTGACACAACCACCTGCATCATGACTTTTTCCGAATCTTCGATTCCCAGATAATCAAGCACTTTTTGCTGTGCTGTACCGTTGCATAACGTTCCAAATTGGGAATGAACCTCATATTTTTTGAAGAAATCGATATAATCCTCTTCATATTCACGCCTAACAATTGTAATCAATAAATAAATATCACTCATCATTTTTCCCCTACAGTTCGATAATCTCTTCTACATCCAGTGATTCTGTTTTCTTTTCCCCGTCCTTGTCTTTCGTCTTAAACTTGAAATATAAGCCAAGCAGCTGGATGGTTATTAATGGAGTCATGGCTACCATAGCGACTACCCCGAATGCATCTGTAATTACATTTCCTCCCGCTGCAGTACAGACGCCCATTGCAAGGGGAAGCAGAAATGTGGCTGTCATCGGTCCCGATGCAACACCGCCGGAGTCAAAGGCGATTGCCGTAAATATGGGCGGTACAAAAAAGCTTAATACACCCGCCAGCAGATATCCGGGAATCAGCATATACATGATTGGTATCCCGGTAATAATCCGCAGCATAGACAGTCCCACGGATATGGAGACGCCGATAGCCAGACTTTTACTCATTGCTTTAATCGGAATCACACCGGAAGTCAGTTCGTATACCTGCTTATTCAGTACATGCACCGCCGGTTCCGCCGCAACAATAAAGTAACCCATCACCATGCCGATTGGTATGATAATCCAGCGGTAGCTAAGGGAACCAAGCTCTTTGCCAAGGTAATTGCCCACCGGCATAAAGCCCACATTTACGCCGGTTAAGAACATTACAAGCCCCAGATATGTATAGACCAGCCCCGCACATACCCGGATCATCTGCGTCTTGTTCATTTTCCTTCTGACCATCTGAAATACGGCAAAGAATAAAGTAATGGGCAGAAGCGCTATTCCAACCTCTTTAAAATAGGTAGGAAATGCATGTTGAAACAGCTGCCACATCTGGCGGGAATTTTCAGTATCCGGAATTGCAATCCGGGTATAAGTTCCACCGTCTGTCTGGTAAACCATACCCAGAATCATAATTGCAAGAATGGGACCCACAGAGCAGAGGGCAACCAGGCCGAAACTGTCTGCATCTGCATTCTTATCACTTCTTATCGCCGCAATACCCGTACCGAACGCCATGATAAAAGGTACTGTCATCGGTCCGGTCGTCACACCGCCGGAGTCAAATGCAACCGTCAGAAAATCGCCCGGAACAAAAATGGAAAATAAAAATACTGCGGCATAGAGTCCGATCAGAAGATAAGAAAGCCTGATCCGAAACAGGATACGAAGCATGGCAACCACCAGGAAAACGCCAACCCCCACAGCAACCGCACCTACGATAACTCCATTTTGGATAGAAGGTACCTGTTCCGCCAGAACCTGAAGATCCGGTTCTGATATGGTAATGATACTCCCTACCATAAAACAGATAAACAGGATTAACCAGAATTTCTTGGATTTTGTGGTCTCCGCGCCTACATACTGCCCGATGGGCGTCATCGCAAGGTCGGCTCCCAGTGTAAAAAATCCCATGCCAATAATCAATAATACCGTTCCTACGACAAATGCCATTAGAATACTGTTTAGAATAGGTACAATGGTAAAACAGAGGAAGAAAACAATACCCGCAATTGGCATTACAGATGTCAGAGCCTCTTTAAACTGTTCCAGTAATATGGTTCTGTGTTTTTTCATGTATACTCCTTGTAGAAATCTAAGTGCTTGAACTCGTTCAAGCACATCTACGGTTACTATTATAAATTATTATACAGGAAGGAGCCTTATTTGGAAACTCGTTTTATAACAACTTTTAAATTCTTTCCAAATAAAACCAATGTATGGGGTCAAAAAATATTTCCATCAATAATAATCATATATATGTATATACTATCAATAGTAACTGTAATAGAATCTGTACAAATTTTATTTATGGAGAAAAAGAGAACGATGCACGAATATAAACTGGTTAGGAAAGAAATCTTAAAAGACTGCAGCAGTAAAAAAATGAAAGAACTGGAGTTTCAGGATTTAGAAGCTTTGTTAAATGAATATGCATCTAAGGACTGGCGGCTGCTCACAGAATTTACGGACCTGAACGGAGGCAGTGAATTACCCGGGTATTATGTATTTGTATTTGAGCGGGAAATTATAGAAGCATGTTGAGATAGCGGCATGCTTTTTTAATTGCTTTTTCATTGCTTTTTTTGCGGTTTTTCCACATGAACAAGGACTGGTGATTTCTCACCAGCCCCAAAAATCACTTCATCCCCCCAATACTATCCTTCACCCCCACTTCCGGATGGTGATACCGGTTTCTTTTCCTGGTAACTCTCCTCCATTGAATTGCTTCCCTCGGGCACCAGTTGATACAAGCCACACAGTGTTCACACCGGTGCTGGAATTCCGGGCGGCCATTCTTTAAAACTATGTTTTTATTGGGGCATACTTTTTCACAGATTCCGCATCCAATACATTTGTCATCAGCATAGAACCCTCCATCCCTATTGAGCTTGATGCCGGTGTATAATTTATAGAATAAGCGATCCCATACCGAGACACGGAAACCGGATTTGTGCACTCCCGCCAAAATGTCCTCAGCAGCCTTTGCCGCTTCCAGATCAGCCATTTTTAAATTCTCTTTCGCAGAACCGATTCTGGGATTGTATTCTTCTATAAAATTAGCTACAGCCATAATCACCTTCCCATAAGACAACTGCAGATTCTCTGCATTCAGCGCTTGTTCTGTATGACCCAAAACGCCGCCATGCAGTGCACCATATGTGGAAACAGCAAATATATATGGATTTTTTGATTCCACCTTTAAATTATGTATGAATTCAGACACCGTCCCTGGAAGTCCCCAAAAATAAGTTGGAAATACAAAGCCAATCACTTCACTTTTGCAGGTAACCCCCATATGCCCCGGCATGGGTATTAATTCTGCATTCAATTTATCCCCAATTATCCTTGCAGTGTGCAGGCTGTTCCCGGTTGCAGAAAAATAATATATTACAGTTTTCATTTTGTCACTCTCCTCTTGTAAGATAAACAGATTATATCATCCTGCCGCAAAAAGAAAAGTACTGAACTTTTTTGTAGTATCTTGCAATTTTTCACGCTTATCGCTATACTATGTAAAAAGTAAGGAGACAGCAACAGATGAAAAAAGACCAATTGTCCATAGAAAGATGCCCGGTTATTTCTACCATTCAAAAAATTCTGGGTGGAAAATGGAAGATCGAAATTATATATTATATTGCATTTGAAGATGTCCACAGATTTGGTGAACTAAGGCGGCACATTGGGCATATCGCAGAATCCTCATTGGTAAAACAGCTGCGGGAGCTGGAATCTTTCGGAATACTGGAAAGACATGACTTTCAGGAAGTACCGCCCCATGTGGAATATCATTTAACTGAATTGGGAAACAGTCTGATACCGGTTATGCTGCACTTGAAAAAATGGGGTGATGAACACTTGTATGAACTGCCGCGTTAGAGCATGATTTAAAATTGCTTTCTAACAGCTGTTCGTCACACATTTTGTGAAACCTTCACCTGGATGCAGGACGCATAGCGGGCTGCATAACCTGAATTCAGGACAAATATACCGCAAAGTGAGGCATGCAGCTGGCGGGAATGATTTTTCAAACACGCGTTAAAACCGTCTCATACGGTTTCAGTTCGATCCCGCCTTCCACTCGTTCCCCAAATACGACTTCAAATTCTCTACAAATAGATAAGAAGCCCCCTTTTCCGCTCATATCCACTGCAAACAGATAAACCGATCCGTTATCTCCCAGCCGTTCCACTGTCTTAATTCCCCCATCCGATTTCCAGAAAAGCTGTACCCCATTTATTTCTAAATAGTGAGTCAGTAGTTTCTGCATAAAATTATGCCGGATCCCCTGTTTGGGGCGGGATCCAATCAGAATCAGCCTTCCTTTTCCCAAACGCTGCTCTGTAAGAAAGACTTCTCCTTTCAGCCTCCCGGATGTCACAAAGCCCAACGGTTTTGCTTCTTTCACTTCAAACACTGCGCCGAGCATGGACAGTTCCATGTTGGTATCAAATGCTTTTCCATTGACACCTGCATCTGTAAAGCTTTCCAGATATTTAACTTTTGCACCTGCATATTGCTCCAGCGTTCCAAATCCCCCGTCCAAAGGCACCGTATGTTCACTGGTTCTGTAATTGCACATCGGACCGGTTATCCAGATACCGCCGTTTTCTACATAGCTGACCGCTTTTTTTATAAAATCCTCTTTCATACTTGCCATAAACGGCGTATATAATACCGGATATCCCTCTAAATCGGTATCTTCATGTATAACATCCGTCATCATATCGTGGGGAATGTCCTCTTCATATGCCATCTGGATCATTTTCCAGTAATCATAATTTTCAAATGGCTCCACCTCATAGGTAATCCGTGCAGTATCCGAGTACATCAATGCCACTTTCCCCCTGGGAATATGGGTTTTGATAATATAAGGCTCAATCTTTTCTTTCACCAGCCCCGCTTCTGTTACATCGGTATATCCGGTTGTGGGAGCTCCCCAGGCATACAGGATGGACCCATGGGTTATTTCACAGCCCGCCTGCTGCTGCCGGAAGAGCCAGTAGGAGAACCCATGGGCACCGGAAATGTAAGCTGCTGCCGCTTCCGCTTTCAGATATCCTGCCGGGTGAGGTACTGCGGCACCGGTAAGGCAGCCATTATGATTGGGACTCGTCTCCATAACCCAGAATGGAACCTCTTTTTTTAACATGCGGAAATAATCATAGCTTCTGAGCATAATGGCGTAATCTTTGGCCTCTGCATAGTCATCAAAAGATGCAAAATCCAGTTTCTCAAATAACTGGGGATTATCAAGTGCAAAGTATTCGCCGGAATTATGGGTAATGGGCTGACTGGAATACTTTCTTATTATTTCCGCCTGCATATGGCAATACCGACTGGTCCTTTCCCGGGCAAACTGCTTATATGCCTGCTCTAATGATGCATTGTGGAGAAACGGCGTTTTAACCGGTGCCGGAACCTGCTCAAAAGCAAGATACCGCTCGCTCCATACCTCTGTCCCCCAGGATTTATTCAGCTGTTCCACAGTGCCGTACCGTTTTTCCAGCCATTGGTGCCACAGAGTCAGGCAGGTTTCACAATAGCATTCCGATACATGACACTTTAACTCATTGTCAATCTGCCAGCCGATAACTCCGGGCAGCTTTCCTGCCGACGCTGCTATTTTCTCCACAATAATCTTCGTTTTTTCTATAAAATACGGATGATTGATACAGCAGTGCTGCCTTGCCCCATGACACAGTCTCTCGCCGCTTTGATTTTGAAACAGCCGTTCCGGGTGCCCGTAAGTCAACCAGACTGGCGGCGTAGCCGTGGGGGTGCATAAAATCGTCTTTATCCCATGGGAGTCCAGTTTCTGAATTATCCCCGCAAAATACGAGGTATTGAATTTTCCCTCCTCCGGTTCTATCACGGACCAGGCAAATTCACCCATCCGTACTACATTAATACCCAGCTTCTTCATATGCCGGATATCCGTATCGACCGCTTCCTCATCCCATAATTCCGGATAATAGGCGCATCCGTAATAAAGCTTTTCTTCCATTTTTTCTTTATCCTCTTTGCTCTCTCTATGCTCTCTAAATTCTCTGGTGTCTCTTTCTGTTTATTCCAATTAATATTCTGTTTATTCCGGTTTATATTCTGTATATTCCGATTTATTTTCTGTTTATTCCGTTTTATCTTCAGTTACTCCACCGGTTCGAAGGGTATATTTATCACTATTTTAGTCCCCATTTCCACCTGGCTTTCAATGGTCATTCCATAATTTTCACCATAAATATATTGAATCCGTTCTTTAATATTGGAAATTCCAATCTTTCTCATACCTCCCCGGATCTTCATATCCGTGTTCAAAAGTGCTTCTATCTGGTCCCCGGTCATTCCAGCACCATTGTCTTCAACGGTTATCTGCACATTTCCGTCTTCCTCCAGCCTGGAAGATATTTTTAATATACCTTTCCCCGGCTTTGGGCAGATCCCGTGAAATACGGCATTCTCCACCAGCGGCTGAATAAATACATTCGGTACTTTACAGGACAGTGTTTCCTCATGCACATCATAGACCACTTCGAATCTATTTACATAGCGGTAACTCTGCAGAATCAGATAATTTTTTACATTGGTCATCTCCTGTTCCAGGCTGATATACATCTTATCTTTATCCACATTCAGGGTATCCTGCAGCAGGGAAATAAAAGCCTTTGCAAATATAGCGATATCCTCATTTCCCTTGATCTGTGCCATAAATACAATAGAATTCAGCGTATTATAAATAAAATGAGGATTAATTTGCAGCATCAGACGGTTGATTTCCATCTCCTTTGCAGTCTTCTCATATTGAATGGATGTGTCTATGTAATTCTTAATATCACCTACCATCGTATTAAAGGACTCCCCCAGCCTCTGAAATTCATCCTCCGTTTGAATATTAACCAGATAATTAAAGTTTCCGTTTCCAACTTCTTTGGCACCTTCCACCAGCTGTTCAATGGGGTTTAACAGGATGCCCATAAAGCGCCACAGCACAGCCGCCAGTACAATAAGAGCCGCCAGAAACAGCACACTGAAAAATATAAAAATATATCTGAGCTTGTAAATGATCCCGCTGTCTGATATTTGGGCAGATAAAGTCCACCCGTCCGGCATGGGATAATCCTGACGGACGATGCGCCCGGAATTTTCGGCAGCCTCACCAATCTTCCCGTAGGACCAGATTTTATTTCCCTCCTGATCTGACAGCCAATAACCCTCTAATATTTCATCATTCATTCCTAAATTATACTGGAGTTCTTCGTAATCCAGATTAATAATAATATCCCCCAGCGCCCTGGTACCGCTTTTCATATCATAGAACTGCATGCGGTAACTAACCACTCTGGTTTTTATTTTGGACTGCATTTGATAGATTTCATGTACGCCGGTAAATCCGTTTCCTTCCATTTCCTGATACCAGTAATCCTGTCTGATATCCTCATCCGTCGCCAGACCATTACTGAAATAAACAGACTGATCTGTAAGAATATACACACTGTAACTGTCCTGGCGGATGTTCAGATATTGGGACAGTTTGTTGGTAACCTGCTGCCTGCCCGAAAAATATTCCACCATTCCCACCGCATTTTCTTCTGTAATAATCCGCTGAATCTCACCGTCACTGGCAATAATTTTTGCCATTTTCATCATCTCATCCTGAATATCCGCTATTCGGACTGCTGTCTGATTTAATTTCTGCCTTTCATCCTGATAGATCTGCTTTTTTAATATATTAAAGAAATAAAGGGAAGACAGAATTCCACACGCGGTCAGCACTCCAAGGGTTACGATCATGGTAATTATAATCAGTTTATATTTAATACCTGCTTTTCTCATAGACCTTTTCCTTTGCCAGTCAGGACTGCTGATTGCGATAATCACTTGGACTGATGCCTTCGACTTTTTTAAATACGTTGCTGAAATACTGGCTGGAAGTAAATCCTACCATTTTATGTATATCGACAACCCGGACACTTTTGTTTTTCAGAATCACCTTAGCCTTATCGATTCTCAGGATTGTCAGATAATCCACTACGGTGCTTCCCATCTCCAGCTTAAATTTCTTTCTGAGATAGCTTTCACTTACACCGCAGTATGCAGCAATATCCCAAAGAGAAATATTTCTGCTGTAGTTTTCTTCCATGTAATAAATTGCGCTTCTGGTCACTTCAGACTTCCATTTATTTTTTGATTCCGCTATCGCCTGAAACATTTCCTTTACCGCCCGGATCATCCAGTCTCTGGTTTCTCTTACAGAATAAGGCACTGCCTGCCCCTTGCATAATTCCGGCTGGATCTTATTTTTCTTCATAAAGGATCTTAATACCTGTATGATATCCTGTGTCATCCGGCAGAATTCTGCTCTTGCCGGACCTGCTTCTGCCCTTTGAAACACCATTTCCAGACAGCTGACCGCCTCATCTTCCCCCGCTTCCAATGCCACCAGCAGCTCCAGAAATATATCCCCGGACATCTCGTCAGTTAACGGCAGCACCATATCAGCCTGAAATATTATGGTATCCCTTTTATATAGATAAAGTCTGTCTCCATAGACCATAAGTTCACGGTAAAGTTTCGGAAGCGCATAAAAATTTGTGATCAACCGGGAAATCACAACAGACGCCGTCCTGTTATCCCGGTGAAAATACTTCTGAATCAAAGCAGCGAATTCCAGCAGGCATTCTCTTTTCTGGCTTTCGCTGTAACCGGGTTTCAAAAACAAAATGGAGGTAAAACGTCCTGTCTCCATCTCCATAATCCCTTTGCAGGCAATTCCCGGTCTCTCATAAGTTTCCGCTTCCTCCCAATCAGGTACGCCTGCGGGTTCTGTCAGACCAAGAGAAAGAACCGGTTCATCCGGCACGATATCCAGAAGTAAGAATTCACCTGCCTTTTTATAGACAAATTCGGTAAGGTCTGAGCCTGAGTCTGAATCAGATTCCGACAGCAAAAACTTACGAAAATTATAATGAAAAAGCTTACGCTCCGTTATTTTCGACTCCCGCACTTCCCCCATGGCCTTTTCTATTTCTGCTGACAATATATCCTGG
>NZ_JAWYAJ010000584.1:0-8009 GCF_034124845.1 Robinsoniella sp. | reverse complement strand
AAATTTTAGGGGAGGTTATAGAAGAAACGATTCTGGTTGCCCGGCAGAATATGGTTAAGGCAGCTGTGCTCAACGATACGATTGATATCCTGGAGCAAAGCGGTACCCATGTTGCAGGGTTTATTCTAAATGCTTACCGGTCAAAGGCTGGTACCGGGGGAGATGGATACGGCTATCAGAAATATTACGGCAATGTCCAAAAGCTTCCATCGGAAATGTAAAAAGTTAATGTGAGGAATGAATATGCAAATGTATGAAGAAATGAATCAGCCGTCATATACGGACGGGATAGCCGTCGATATAGGCAGTATGGTGGAGAAAGTCTGGAAAGGCATGAGAGAATATTGGATGCAGCTTGTGCTTCTGATAATCGTAATAACGGGTGGGATATTTGCAGGATTAAGCTTTCGGTATACCCCGGTATATGAAGCAAAAGCGACGTATGTCATTACTAAAACCGGTGATGCTGCAGTGGATGCCCTGATTACAGGGCGCTTAAGCGCATCGTTTGCCAGTGTTCTGGCGAACAGCGGGCTGTATGAGGAAATTGCTGCAGAATACAGCTCCGGTACAGCAAAAGGAATCCCAGGCACGATCCGGGTGGTTAATACCCCGTCTTCAAATATGATGTCCGTCACCGTACAGTCTGATAATTACCGAAATACCAATGATATTATGGAAGCATTTACGAAAGTGTATCCGGCCTATGCATCAAAAAGTGCAGGGACCGTGGATATGAGCTTGATTGATAAAAAACAGGCAACAGAGGCAGCTGTAAACCCTTTTCCTTTCTGGAAAAATATATGTATGGGTATTCTGGCTGGAGCAGCAGCGGGTGTCGTTTTACTGTTGATCTCTTCCTTTGCTAAAAAAACGGTACATAAAGATTCGGATATGAAAAAAATAGTGAATCTAGACTGCCTAGCTTATATACCTGTTGTTAAAGATAAAAAACGAAGTAAGCATCTTAATCAACAGAAGTTAATTACAAATAAAAGAATCCCTGAAGGTTTTAAACAGTCTGTTTATTCTGCACAGTTAAGAATAGAGAACCGTATGAAAAAAGAAGAATGTCAGACTCTGGTGGTTACCGGATCGGTTCCCCAGGAAGGAAAAACCACTTTTTCAGTTAATCTGGCAGCCGCTTTGGCGGAAAGCGGGAAAAATGTTGTATTGGTTGACGGGGATCTGCGGAATCCGTCTGCAGCAAGTATGCTGGATCTGAAGGGGTCTGCCGCAGGTCTGGCGGAGATTCTGGAGGGAAAGCAGCCATTGCAGGAAATCATTTTAGACAAGGCTCCGGGATTTTCCGTTTTATGTGCAGGCATGGCAGGTGGTAATATTTCCATGGGCCTTACAGGAGAAAAGATGAGAGAGATCCTGGATTATTTAAAAGCACATTATGATTATGTGGTAATAGATACGCCGCCGTCGGCAATATTTACAGATGCCGCAATTCTTTCCGAAAATGTGGATGCAGCTGTCTACATGGTACGTCAGGATTATGCGGATGTAAAATCTGTTGAGGAAGGTGTGGACCTGATTGCAAATACAGGGGTAAAGATGCTTGGATATGTGCTGAATTGTACCCATGCAGGAATCAGCGATTATGGCAAATACAGTTACCGATATGGCAGATATGCTGGATATGGAAAAAAATACGGAATTTCCGGTAAGGAAGATTGACTGTCTAAAAGCATATATAAGAAAACAGATAAGGAGCTGCTATAATGAGAGGCAAAACATGGATTACCGTTTTATTGGTCATTTTAAGTATACTGGCAGTCACTTTTGCGTGGAAAGGGTCTGAAAGCATACATCAAAAACTACAGTCAGGAAGCCAAAATGAAGAAAACACCGCTGATAATGAATCCGTTACAAAGAGCATCCGTGGAAATGAAACCCAAGAAGCAGGGACGGAAGAGGACAGGAACCAGAGTTTGGATCCGGAGACCGAAATGCCGGATCCTACCGGTGAAGAAGAGTTAAATGCCGGAATACCTTCTTTAGAACTTTTATCTGATGCAGTCCGGATAAAGGCAGGTGACAGCTTTGACCCGATTGCCCAGGTAAAAGAAGTTTCAGATGATAAAGATGCAAGAGATACATTGTTTGCCGACATTACCGTGAAGGGAGATTATAATACCACAATGCCAGGGAGCTATGAACTGAAATATATTGTGAGAGACAGTGATGGAAACCCTTCCGCCCCTCAGAAATTAACGCTGATTGTGGAATGATTTTGCAGGCAGGAACAGGAGCATGACATATATGAATACGATTATTAATATGAGTAAAGCATTGGATACCATGTCAAAGGAGCTGGAGAAAGTACCCGTTAGCATCTATGCCATACTTTTTACATCAGGGTTTGTGTGTATGCTGATATATCTTAGTTTGCGGTTTGTAAAGACGGACAGCAGGAAAAAACAGGCAGTCAGAACTACCTGCATCATTTTTTTATTGTTATCCTATATCGCTTTGGTTTTGCTTATTACAGTATTTGCAAGGAATCCCGGAACAGAATATAAGATGCAGTTAAAGCCCCTATACAGCCTTTTTCGGACAGACCATATGAACAGAGACATCATTCGGGATATCTGCAATGTCATGCTGTTTTTCCCGGCGGGATTTATCATTCAATATATGGGGACAACAAAAAGAAAAGGTTACCTTTTACTAATGCTTCCGGTATTTAGTCTGATCATTGAAACTATTCAGCTGATTACCAGGAGAGGCATGTTCGATGTGGATGATCTCTTAAGCAATGTTCTGGGCGGAATTCTGGGATTTATGTCAGCCAGAGGATGCCAGGCTGTCTTTCAAAAGGGCGGAAAAATAAAATTCCTGCTTCGAATTGTGATTTGCACCGGTTTCTTAGCAGTGCTGTCAGGTTCTGCTCTGTTTGGAGTCTACCATGTGTATAGAGTAAACGGAAGTGCCAGCTTTGTGAAAATTAGCAAGGAATACAAACTTCCGGCAATGGATGAGGCAGAGCTGGGAAAGGAGAATGAGAACGAGAATGAGTATGATCCGTCATTATATAAGTACAAAGGGAAGATATACCGCTATAAGGAGGATATGATTAATATCCTCTGTATGGGAATTGACAAGAAAACAGAAAAGATGGAAAAAGCAGCAGCGGAATCCGGAGAAGGAGGACAGGCAGATGCAATTTTTCTTCTTTCCCTGAATCCCAAGGGAGGAGAAATGAAAATATTCGGCATATCCAGGGATACCATGACCCCAATCGATAATTATGATACAGAAGGGAATCTCATAGGTCAGGGTGTGAATCATCTGGCGTTAGCTTATTCCTATGGTGACGGAGAAGAAAAAAGCTGTGAGATGATGAGTAAAGCAGTATCCGAACTTCTCTATGGACTGCCCATTCAGGGTTATGTTGCCGTGAATCTTCAGGCAGTGTCCAAAGTAAATGATGCAGTGGGAGGTGTGGAGGTTACTATTCCCGAAGACTTGACGGATATTGCACCCGGATTTACTAAGGACAGTAAAATCATATTAAACGGTGAGCAGGCGATTCTGTATATACAAAAGAGAAACCAAAAGATTTTAGGGGGCAATGATCTGCGTATGCAGCGTCAAAAACAGTATATGACTTCATTTTTAAAGGCGGCTCAGAAAGCGATTAAGAATCAACCAGTGCTCCCGCTAACACTGTATCAGGAGTTGACAGAACAGATGGTTACGGATATAGGGGTGGATCAGGCAGTTTATTTAATGACAGTCATGTTAGATTCTAAATTTAAAAGTGAAGATATAGTAATGCTGCCGGGTAAAACAGAGAAAGGAGTGTATTATGAAGAATTCCATATAGACGAAGATGCGCTGTATGATTTAATGATTGATCATTTTTATACGGAAGCCGGTGTAAGTGTGACGGAGGACGGGCCATAATGGAAAAAAATTGGAAAGGAAATAAAAGGCGCTGGCTGTTCACAGGAATCTTTTTCCTGGCTGTTGCCGGTATCTTCCTGGGTTATGCAGCGATTCAGGAAATTCAAAAAGCGGATGCCCGGGAATTGTACGGGGAATTACAGGAAAAAGAATCTGCAAATAAAGCAGAAACCCAGGAATCAAAAATGAAATTAGAAATCAATGAAACACAAAAAACAAATAAAACAGACGAATCAGAAAAAGAAGAAATAGTAGCAGAAAATCCGAAAGGAACGGACAGTGACAGTACGATTAAGCTTCCGGTTGCCATTTTAGAAATACAGAAAGAGCTGCCCGATGTCTACAGTTGGATTGAAATACCTGGCACAAAAGTAGACTACCCAATCGTTCAGCATCCGGAAGATAACAGCTATTATCTGGATAAAACACCCGATGGACAAAGTAATAAAGAAGGCTCTGTCTTCAGTGAAAAGTATAATAAAAAAGATTTTTCGGACCCGGTGACCGTATTATACGGACATAACATGAAAAATGGAGATATGTTTGGGGAACTTCACCGCTACGAGGACCGGGATTTCTTCCGGGAGCACCGTACCATTAATATTTATACAGAGAAACAGAGGCTGGAGTATGAGATTTTTGCAGCCACACTTTTCGATGACCGGCATATCCTTCAGAGTTATGATTTTACGGACAAAGAGGTGTTCATGCAGTATATTCGGGATATAAGGGGAGTGCATGACATGAGAAGTTATTTTGATACCAGTGTCAATGTTAATTCACAAGATCATATTCTGATTTTATCCACCTGCCATGGACTGGGCAGTCATTACCGGTATCTGGTTCAGGCAATTCTTGTGGACGAAGAGAAATAAATATAGGACTAATGTTAATCGCAATATTTTTAAAGAAAAGGAGAATTTAGTTATGAAGCGAATCGCAATATTGTTATCCATGTGCATTTTTCTAATGATGGGTTTTACCGCTGAGGGGGCAGGGAATATCAACAGTATCACAACTGGAAATGGTGGAGTCGTAAGCGTGTCTTCTGACCGGGGCACAGCTGTGCTCTCCGATACTTTTGAGGATCCCCTGGAGCAGGCAGAGGCTGATCGGATTAACGGAATGCTAAGTCAGCCCGTTTCAGAAGTTCTGCAGTTAAAGGCGTTAAGTCTTTATGGGCTGGATACCAGGTATATAGAAGATCAGGATATTTCAGCGTTTAAATTCCTGACAAGGGTGCACAATTTGAAACTGGATGCTGATCCGGCTCCGTCTATTGATAATCCGGTTAAGGTTCGGTTTGTCTGCAACAATATTACACCGGATATCGAAGTGTTTGTATTACATAAATGCAGTGAACATGGCTGGGAATTGTTGAAAACGGAGGGTAAAGATAATATGATCAGTGGAGCCTTTCACTCTGCATCACCGGTAGCATTGGTTTACCGGAATAAGACAGAGGCAGTCAGTGCGGGAATATCACCGAAAACAGGTGAGAATAATTGGGAAATCATTGCCGTAACAGCAGCAATTGGCTGTCTGCTCATTGGGATATATGCCATTAGGAAGAGCAGAAGAAAATGGGAGGACTAAGAAACTAGATAAAGTAATAAATATAGATAAACATAAAGTTGGAAAAAATTTCAGCCGCAAATATCCGGGAGAACCTAACATTCTGGATTTTGCGGCATTTTTGTGTTAGACTTAGCAGGTAAGGAATAAATAAATTTAACCAGAAATAAATATGGAAAATATTCCTAAATATAATTAAGATATCACTAAAAGAACCAGATAAAAGGAGCAGGCATGGCAGAAATTCTAGCAGTGGATGACGAAAAAGGAATCCTCATGGTTATTAAAAGTGCGCTGGAAAAATCCGGACACCGTGTCACGGCGTATGACCGTGCGGATGAAGTATTGAACATAAAAAAATATAATTTTGATTTGATTTTACTGGATGTAATGATGCCGGGTATGGACGGGTTTTCTCTTTGCCGGGAGATCCGGGACAAGGTGGATTGTCCGATTTTATTTTTGACGGCTAAGACCATGGAGTCTGATCTCATGACAGGGCTTAGTATCGGTGGGGATGATTACATTACGAAGCCATTTGGCATCGGGGAACTGCGTGCAAGGGTAGAAGCCCATCTGAGAAGGGAACACAGGCAGAAGAAAAATGCTTTTCATCTGTCGGGGCTGACTTTTCAGCTGAAGGCAAAAGAAGTATGGTTTCAGGATAACCAGATTCCTTTTACCAAAAGTGAATATGAAATCTGTGAATACCTGGCATTAAATCACGGACAGGTTTTTTCAAAAGAACGGATTTACGAGGCGGTCTTTGGTTACGATAAAGAAAGCGATATTGCGGTAATTGTAGAGCATATTAAAAATATCAGAGGCAAGCTGACGAAATGTGAATGCAGTCCGATTGAAACAGTGTGGGGTGTGGGTTATAAATGGAGAGATTAAAAAAGAAGAAGACGATGACGGGGATATTTACAAGATACGTGGTTTATCTGGGAATAGGGATTCTGGCTGCGGCTGGAATTGTAATGCTGGTGCTTCAGGCACTGGCATACAGCGGCAGTGTGCTTCCGGCAAACTATTATGAACGCCAGATTGAAGCCCAAAGGGATCAGATTGCAGGAAGTGATGATGCAGCGTCTTTGATCCCACGGGGATGTCTGTATGGTATTTATGACGAAGCCGGTAAGTTCAGTGAGGGAAATATCCAGGAGAATCTGAGAGATACGGCTTATCACAATGCCGTAAATGGAGCAAATACGGTTCGGGATTATTTTATCAAAACGGTGCCGGTGAAAGGCAAAACCTGTGTTATTTTATATAAGATTGCTATGAGCTTTACCAATCCGGTTCTTCAGAAATATCTTCCTAATCCCCTTATATGTCTTGCAGTTATGTTTATACTGCTGACGCTGGGGATTATCATCTGGATGTCCAGGCGGTTTGGAAAATTGCTGTCCAGGGAGATTGCCGTGCTGGAGCGGACTACAGAAAATATACGGATGGAGGAACTGGATTTTGAGATGGAGAGTTCAGATATTAAGGAGATCAGCAATGTACTGGATTCTTTTGGGAAACTGAGGAAAAATCTGAAGCATTCACTGGAACAGCAGTGGAAACTGGAGGAGAACAGAAGAGACCAGGTGGCGGCACTCAGCCATGACTTAAAGACGCCCCTGACTATCCTGCGGGGAAATGCAGAGCTGTTATCCGAGACAGACCTGGATGACGAACAGCAGATGTACAGTGACAATATCCGGCACAGTGTGTCAGACATGCAGGACTATATCCGGATGCTGCTGGATATTAACAGTGCCCATAAGGTGTTTGATATTCTTCCAAAGCAGATTAATCCCCGGGTTTTACTGGAAGAAACGGTTTCCCAGGCAAAAATACTGGTTATGGAGAAATCGATTTGCCTGGAAACGGATATCAGCAATCTGCCGGAACAAATGGCACTGGATGAATCTGCTTTTAACCGGGCTGTTATGAATGCATTGACCAATGCGGTGGAATATACGCCTGTTTCGGGGAAAATAAAAGTCAGCGCCTATGTATCGGATAATCATCTGTCAGTATGCATTGAGGATTCCGGGAGGGGATTTACAGAGGAGGAAACGAAACGGGCTTTTGAACAATTTTACCAGGGGGATAAAAGCAGAAATTCAAAGCTTCATTACGGGATGGGGCTGTATATTGCGAAAAGTGTCGCTGAAGCACACGGAGGGCGGCTTGAACTTGGCAGATCCTTGGATCTTGGAGGTGCCAGGGTTTGGATGGTTTTCTAGAAACCCTACAGACAGCACTTTTGACTTTTGCGAAATAGCGAAGTATAATAACGAACATAAGAAAAAGGAGGGCATCCGATGCGTTTACTACACACTGCCGACTGGCATCTGGGTAAAAATCTGGAGGGCAGAAGCCGGCTGGATGAACAGGAACTGTTCCTGGAAGATTTTGTGAAAATTGTGGAAGAAAATAATCCGGATCTCGTATTAATAGCAGGTGATATCTATGATTCTGCGAATCCGTCTGCCCGCGCGGAGAAGCTTTTTTACGATACT